>CALEGL010000244.1 GCA_937876495.1 uncultured Bifidobacterium sp. | reverse complement strand
TCCCCGGCGGACGGTCAGCGGGCGTGAACCTCACCCGCGCCTCCCTGGACGCCGCCGTCAAGTACCCGTGGACCCTCGCCGAGGCGTCCCGGCATCCCAAGGGCGAGCGCAGCGCCAAGTTCTGCGTGTATCCCGACGACGAGGACGTGTTCCGGTGGCTTCGTCAGGGGGTTCCCGGGACGAGGACGCCCATGGAGTGCCAGGTGATGGACCTGTCCGACGACATCGCCTACAGCGTCCACGACGTGGAGGACGCCATCGCCACCGGCGCCTTCCGACCACTGGCCATGCGTGACCCCCACGTGCTGGACGCCATCGTCGGGGACGCGGTGCGCTGGTACGGGAGCCGTTGGAATCCGGACCGCCTTCTCGACGCGCTCGAGAACCTTATGCGCGAGGGGATGTTCCCCGAGCATTTCGACGGTTCCCGGCGGGCGCTCGCCCAGCTCAAGAACATCACCAGCTCGTTGATCGGCCGCTTCGCCGTGTCCGTGGAGCGCGCCACCAGGGAGCGCTACGGACGGGGTCCTCTGACGCGCTACGCCGCCAGCGTGGTCATCCCCGAGGACACGTCCTACGAGATCGTCGCCCTCAAGGGCATCGCCGTGCACTTCGTCATGGCCCCCAGGGAGCGGCAGCCCCTTCACGAGGAGGAGCTGCGCTGCGTCGAGGACCTCGTCGACGTGCTCATGCGCGATTCGCCGCGTCCCAGCGACGCGCTCGAGCCGGTGTTCCTCGATGACTGGAACGAAGCGACGAACGACGATGAGCGTCTGCGCGTCGCCGTCGACCAGGTGGCCAGCCTCACGGACGGCTCCGCCATGTCGCTGCACGCCATCCTGTGCTGAGTGACGGATTCCAGGGTCGCAGCGTTCCGGGCGGGACCCGCCGTTCCCGGGATTCCAGGCGTCTATCCGTCAGCCGTCCGCGTCGCCTCCCGTGGCGGTGGCGCCCCGACGCTAGGGTGGTGAGACATGGCCGGGATGATCGACAAGCAGGACGTGGAGAAGGTGCGCGCCGCGGCGGATCTGTATGACATCGTCTCGTCGACGGTGACGCTCAAGCCCTCCGGAACGGGGACCTTCGTCGGACTGTGCCCCTTCCATGACGAGAAGACGCCCAGCTTCAACATCCGTCCCGCGCTCGGCGTCTGGCACTGCTTCGGCTGCGGCCTCGGCGGCGACGTCTTCGCCTACGTGCAGCAGCGCGAGAACGTCGACTTCCGGGAGGCCGTCGAGCTGCTGGCGGACCGGTACCACATCGAGCTGCATTACGCGAACGGATCGCCCGAGGACTCGCGCGGCGGGTCGAAGCGCTCGCGGCTGCTCGAGGCCAACGAGGAGGCCGAGCGCTTCTTCGTCGAGTCCCTCGCCGGCCAGGGCGAGGGCGCGGATGAGGCCCGGGCCATGCTGGAGGGCCGCAACTTCGCGCGGGCCGACTGGGAGCGATTCGGATGCGGATACGCCCCCAAGGGCTGGGACAATCTTGTGCGTCGTCTGGCAGACAGGGGCTTCACTCAGAGGGAGATGATCGATGCGGGGCTGGCCCGTCAGGGGCAGCGGGGCGTCTACGACTACTTCCGTGGGCGCGTGACCTGGCCCATCCGCGACTCCACCGGCCGCACCCTGGGCTTCGGCGCGCGCCGGATCTTCGAGGACGACACCATCGAGGCCAAGTACATCAACACGCCCGACACGGCGCTGTACCGCAAGACGCAGGTGCTGTATGGACTGGACATCGCCAAGCCCGCCATCGTGCGCCGCCGCCAGGCGGTGATCGTCGAGGGGTACACCGACGTCATGGCGTGCCATCTCGCCGGCGTCGACACGGCCGTCGCCACCTGCGGAACGGCCTTCGGCGCCGAGCATGCCAAGATGATCCGCCGTCTCGTCTCCGACGACGCCCTCGGCGCCGTGCAGCTGGTCGGGCCGCTCAAGGTGGCCGGGCAGAGCCTGAGCTCGCGCGTGGTGTTCACCTTCGACGGCGACGCGGCGGGGCAGAAGGCCGCCATCCACGCCTTCTCCCTGGATTCGGCCTTCCTGTCGCAGACCTTCGTGGCCGTGGCGCAGGACAACCTCGACCCCTGCGACCTGCGCATCCGGCACGGCGACGAGGCCGTGCGCGCGCTGGTGGCCGAGGCGCGGCCCCTGTACGACTTCGTCATCGACACGGTCATCGACCGCTTCGACCTCGCCTTCACGACGGGCCGCATGGGAGCCGTGAAGGCCGTGGCCCCGCTGGTGGCGCAGATACGGGACATGTCGCTGCTCGACATGTACACGCGCAAGGCCACACGACGCATCGGCGTGGACCTCGACCTGATGCGGGGCGAGGTGATTCGCGTCCGGCGTCGTCTGAACGTGTCCACCGACGACGCCTATGCGGGACGCGGCCGTCGCATGCCGACCGACCGGCACGCGCCGGACACCGAGGCGCAGCAGCGGGCACGCAGACAGGAGATCCAGCGCAGCGACGCCGTCCGACAGTCCTATCACCGCATTCCCGATGCCGTGTTCATCTGCGAGCAGCAGTTCATGGCCATGCTCATCCAGAGGCCCGACGCCATCGATTCCTCCTGGTTCGCCCAGCTCACGCTGACGAACTTCATTACGCCGGTCTTCCGGTCGATGTTCCAGGCGGTGGCGGCCGCGGGAGGACTGCCGGCGGCGGGGACCCCGCAGGGTCTGTGGATGCATGAGCTCACCAAGGCCGCCGGGCCGGTGCTCGGACCCGTCATCGACGAGCTGGCCGTCATGCCTCTGCCTCTTCCCGCCGTTCCGCAGGATGGACGGGGTCCCGTGGGTCCGCGCCCGGGCTGGGAGACCGCTACGGACCCCCGGAACGCCGGCTCCCGGAACGCCGGTCCTCAGGACTCCGGTCCTCAGAACGCCGTGGGGGAGGGAGGGGACTCCCCCAGCCCGGCGGAGCGTCAGTACGCCTCGGAGCTGCTGGTGCGGCTCGTCGATCTGGGATACATGCGGCGCATCGGAGCCGCGAAGCGTCGCATGACCCAGCTGGGCGGGGAGAACCCGCAGTCCATCGAACTGCTCGGCGACATCACGAGGCTGGAGAAGGCGCGGCGCGATCTGAACGACCAGGTCTTCGGCAACTCCGTGGGATGACGTCCCCGGATCGGGGGGACCCCACGGTCCAATCCGGGCTAGGGCGGGTCGCGCATCAGACGGGTCAGGGCAGGGAGTATCGCGTGGCGCGCGACCGGCCATGCATGGACAGCCGGCCCTGCCGGGTGAGCGTGCGCAGAAGATGGGCGGCCTGGTTGCGGCTGAGCCCCAGACGCCGCTGCACCTCGGCACGCGTGAGTCTGACGCCTTCGCGGGCGAACAGGTGCAGAGTGACCTCCTCGAGGGTGTGCACCTCGGTGGCTTCAGGCATGCCCATGGGCCTGCGCAGGGCGTTGAGCGTGGCGGGGGACAGCATCACCGTGAGCAGCGGGGCGCATCCGATGACGCGCATCCCCGCCAGCGCGGAGGCGGGATCCGACCCGATGACGTTGCCGATGGGGAAGGCGTAGCGCATGGCCGTCCGTCCTCCGTCCGCATCGGTGGAGGACGTGCCCGGCGCGGTTCCCGGGAATCCGGTCCCGGGCCGGATGGGCAGGGGAAGCACCATCGCCACGGAAGCCGGTGCGACACGCAGCTGCGGGCTGGTTCCGCTGGATTCGTACGCCTCCATGATGCGTTGGACGCCGAGTCCGGCGTTGTCGCTCGCCCCCAGCAGCGCGAAGGCGTCGGCCAGCCAGGGGTTGCGCGGCTGGCAGACGCCGTTGAGCAGGTCGTTGGTCTCCAGGCCGGTAACGAGGCCTCCGAGGGAGACCGCCTCGATGCGGGTGGCGAAGCGGTTGACGAGGGTGGGACCGGAGAAGGAGTAGTCCCGGTGGAGCAGGGCGTTGACGACGGTCTCCTTCAGGGCCTGAGGCGGCCATCCGTTCTCGGGGTTGTCCCTGCCCAGGTCGGACAGGCAGTCGTCGAGCTGGCGGATGACGGATCCGCGCAGAACGGAGAGCGTCAGGGGGGAGGATTTGGAGTCGCCTTCGAAGCGCAGCAGACGCGTCTCGTAGGGGCATTGGTCGGACAGCAGCAGGGCGGTGGTGGTGAATCGCCCCTCGGAGGTCTTCAGATGCAGGGATTGCCGCGTCGAGGCGGTCCATCGCGTTCCGGTCGAGGCGAGGCGCCGTCGCAGATATCCGAAGGTGAGATGCGCATAGGAGCAGGCCTGGTGGTCGAATGGGCCGGATTCCGGCATGGCGGATCCGATGGACGGATCCATGTTCGGATTGCGCGGATCGTCGACGGATTCCCCCGAATCTCTCCCTGTCGGCATACCGTGATGCTAGCGCCCGCTTGCGACACGCTTTTCTCGGAGCGTCCGCGCAAGTCCTCGCAAATTCGCCGATGGCCCATCGAACGTCCCATCCCGGAGCGTATGGGAGGCCGGTGGGTGCGCGGGTGCGCCGACGCTCATGGGCGTGCAGGCGCCGTCCGAGTCATTCGGTGTGGGCCGTCTGCTTCGGGACCCTCGCCCGCGGACATGGCCATGCGCCTCCGGGGGGGATGGACGGCCCCGTCTCCGCGATTCCGGTGGCGGGGCCATCCATCGGCCGGATGCGTCCATGCCCGTCGGGGCGTTTCAGCGACCGGATTCGCGGAGCAGGAGACGTCCGTTGTCGACCGTCGCGGTCTCCAGACGCGACAGCAGCGCCTCGTCGCAGGGGTTGAGCGTTCCGTCCCTGTCCTCCCGGTCGAGCAGCCTCCGGATAAGGGCAAGATTCCATTCCTGTTCCCGGTGGATTCCGTCGATGTCGATGCCGTTCCCGTTGCCACGGGGTTCCCGACGGCCTGCCCACCGTCTCCTTCCCGCGCCGGCATGGGTATCGGCCCCCGCCTCGCCGGCGCGTTCCCGGCTGATTGCGATGGCGTCATTCGCGCCGCCGTCATCCATGCCGTAGCCATGCGTCATAGGTCGTCGTCCTTCCACTTGCGGAACGCGCGCGACGCGTCATTCCACGCGTCGGTGACTTCCCTGCAGGCTAGGGGGCCGTTCTGTTCGGATGCGGTAAGGCCGCTGGGTGAAGGATGGTGATTGACGGAGCGCATCATCCGTATCGGCTGGGTCGTCCGCCGCCATATGCACCCAGCGGACGCAGGATGCCGGCCCGAGTGGTGAGCCCCTCGCCGTTTGCCCCCCACACGGGTCAGGCGGCTGCCACCACCGGGCTGGGTGGGGCCGCTCCACCGGCCGCCGCGCACTGGCATGCCTCCTGTCTACTTCCCGGACCTGCACGCCGTCCTTCCTACGTCCTCCTCTC
>CALEGL010000243.1 GCA_937876495.1 uncultured Bifidobacterium sp. | reverse complement strand
ACCACCGCGTGCGTGACATGGTGCGCAACCGATCGAAGGCCGTGGCCAGCCTGCGTCGCACCTTCGACGGGCACGACTTCCTCGAGGTGGAGACGCCCATGCTCCAGACCATCCATGGTGGCGCTGCGGCCCGGCCCTTCACCACGCATATGAACGCCTTCGACATCGACCTCTTCCTGCGCATCGCCCCCGAGCTGTTCCTCAAGCGCTGCCTCGTCGGGGGCATCGACAGGGTGTTCGAGATCAACCGGGACTTCCGCAACGAGGGCGCCGACGCCACGCACGCCCCGGAGTTCACGATGGTTGAGGCCTACGAGGCCTATGGCACCTACGACACCATCGGCAAGCTCGTCAAGGAACTCGTCCAGCGCACGGCGACCGACGTGTTCGGCTCCACCACCGTCACGCTGCTCGACGGCACCACCTACGATTTCGGTGGCGAATGGCGCCAGATCAGCATGTACGAGTCGCTGTCCGAGGCGCTGGGGGAGGAGATCACCCCCGACACGAGCGTCGCTCATCTCGGAGCCATCGCGGACGGGCTCGGCGTGGAGCGCGACGAGGTGGAGAACCACGGCAAGCTCGTCGAACATCTCTGGGAGCACTTCTACGAGGACAAGCTCTACGAGCCCACGTTCGTGCGGGACTTCCCCGTCGAGACCTCGCCTCTGGTCAAGTCGCACCGCTCCAAGCCGGGCGTGGTCGAGAAATGGGACCTCTACGTCCGTGGCTTCGAGCTCGCGACGGGATACTCCGAGCTGAACGACCCCGTTGTGCAGAGGGAGCGTTTCCTTGCTCAGGCCCGTGACGCCATGGCCGGCGATGAGGAGGCCTCCGACATCGACGAGGACTTCCTGGAGGCCCTTGGCGTGGGGATGCCTCCTGCGGGCGGCATGGGCATGGGCATCGATCGTCTGCTCATCGCCCTGACGGGCGCCACCATTCGCGAGACCATCACCTTCCCTCTGGTCAAGCCACTCGGCCGATAGACGGATTGACGCACGCCATGACGAGCGTAGGGGAGTGGGTCCGCGGAGCGCGCCCCTGGACGCTGGCCATGGGGGCGTCCCCTGTGGTCATCGGCGCGGCTGCGTCTTGGAACCGTGTCATGAAGGGCGTGTGGGGAGGGGCCATGGCCCATGCGGCCTGTCCGATTGCCGGCGGTCGGCCTCGGACGGGGCTCGCCTCAGGACAGGGCGTGTGCGTGACCTCGCCGGCGTGGTTCCTTGCCGTGGCGGCCTTGTGCCTGGTCGCGTCCCTGGCCCTGCAGGTCGCGGCGAACTATCTCAACGACTACTTCGACGGCGTGCGAGGAGTCGATGAAGGTCGCAACGGCATCGCTGCGGCTGGTGGCGGGGTCGTCGAGGCTGTGGGCGGCGTGGGAAGCGGATCCGACGGCTCCACGCGCGCCGTCGCCCCTTCGCGTCTGGTTGCCTCCGGGATCCGACCGCGCAGCGTCCTGAAGGCGGGTGTCGTCGCGCTCGTCATTGCCGCCGCGTCGGGCCTCGCCGTGGTGGTCCTGACCGGACATGTGCTCCTGCTCGTCGTCGGGGCGCTGTCCGCCCTCGCCGCATGGGCCTACACGGGTGGCAGGAACCCCTACGGATATCGCGGCTGGGGGGAGGCCATGGCCTTCCTTTTCTTCGGTCCCGTGGCCTGCGTGGGCACGCAGTGGGCGCTGATGGGCGGTCTGGGCTCCGTCGCGGGACTGGACCCGTCCTCGGTCATCATGTCGCTGGTCCCGGGCTGCTGCTCGGCCTGCCTGATGATGGTCAACAACCTGCGGGACCTGCCATCCGATGCCGAGGCCGGGAAGCGCACCCTGATGGTGCATCTGGGCCGTCGGCGGGGCACGCGGCTGTTCTCCCTGTCCATGGCGGTGGCCGTCGTGCCGCCTGTTCTTTTCCTGTGGTCACTTCAGCCTTGGTCGCGCATGGGCGAGACGGACTGCGGCGTCACGTCAGACGGTCTGCGCTCATGTCTTCCGTCCAGTCCGTCGGTTCCCCTGACATGGACGGTCGTGGCCTGTGCCGTGATGCTGGCGGTAGCCGGCATCGCGGCGGCCATTACGGTGCGGGGACGGCACTGGCGCCCGGCCCTCCGGCTGTGTTCGGCCGTCGCGGTCCTCTCCTGCATCGTGGTGTCCCTGACGGCGGTGGCGATGGCCTGACGGGACGGGCATGGCGGGACTGTCTGGCGGGTCGAGGACGACGGGTTCATCGCTTCGGACCGCGGACTACCGTATCCGGGGGCCCGGCATGCGAGGGGTTCTCGGTTGTGGCCGCCAGTGGACGGCGGGGCACGCGGCGGCGGTCGTCTCGTCGCTCTTCTCGCGTAGCATGACGTTATGTCCTACACACTGGTACTGCTCCGACACGGTCAGAGCGCATGGAACAAGACCAATCAGTTCACCGGCTGGGTCGACGTCCCCCTCACCGAGCAGGGCGTCGAGGAGGCCAAGCGCGGCGGACGCCTTCTCAAGGAGAAGAACGTCCTTCCCGACATCGTCTTCACCTCGCTGCTGCGTCGCGCGATCAACACCGCGAACTACGCGCTGGATGAGGCCGACCGCCTGTGGATTCCCGTCAAGCGCAGCTGGCGTCTCAACGAGCGCCACTACGGCGCCCTCCAAGGCAAGAACAAGACGGAGATCCGCGAGAAGTACGGCGACGAGAAGTTCATGATCTGGCGTCGCTCCTATGCGACTCCGCCGCCGGAGATCAGCCCCGACGACAAGTACTCGCAGAACCATGACCCGCGCTATGCGGGCGATCCGGTTCCGGAGACCGAGGCGCTGGCCAACGTGGTCGCCCGCGTGACCCCGTACTGGAACTCCGAGATCGTCCCCGAGCTCAAGTCCGGCAGGACGGTGCTCATCGCCGCCCATGGCAACTCGCTGCGTGCCATCGTCAAGATGCTGGACGGGCTGAGCGAGGAGGAGATCTCCAAGGTCAACATCCCGACGGCCATTCCGCTCGTCTACAAGCTGGACGAGAACCTCAAGCCCATCGTCCCGCGCGGCGAGTACCTCGATCCCGAGGCGGCCGCCAAGGGAGCCGCCGCGGTCGCGGCCCAGGGTCAGAAGTGAGATCCCGCTAGAGGCTACGCACGGCGGTTTCGCGCCGGTGCCGATATCACAAGGGGTCGGAGCGCATGGCTCCGACCCCTTCTTCAATATCCTCCGGTATCCGGTTGCTCGCGTCCGGTGTCCGGCCGAGGACCTAGTCGATGTCGGTGCCTTCGTCGCGGGCGGGGGCCTTGCTGGGATCGAAGCCGGAGACGATGTACACCACCCGACGTGCGGCTGAGACGGCGTGGTCGCCGAGCCGCTCCATGAAGCGTCCGATGAGCACCACGTTGATCAGCTCGCGGCGCGTGCCCTTCCAGTCGTCGGACAGCACCAAATCGAAGGTCTGATGATGCAGGGCGTCAAGACGGTCGTCGTCGGCGATGACCTGCTCGGCCGTCGTCGTGTCGCGGTCGGCCAGCATGCTCACCATGCGGTCGGCGGTCATCGTCAGGAACTCCTGCATGGAGCGGAACAGGTCCTGGGCGTCGTCCGTCAGAGCGGACTGCGGGTAGGTGCGACGGGCGGCTTCGGCGATATGACGGGCCAGGTCACCCATGCGTTCGAAGGTGGATGCCAGCCGCATCGTGGAGACGACCACGCGCAGGTCGGTGGCCACAGGGCTCTGCTTGGCCAGCAGCCTCACGCACTGGTCCAGGATGCTCGACTCCAGGTCGTCGATCTCGGTGTCCCCGTCGATGACGCTCTGGGCCGCCTCGACGTCGAGGTCGAGCAGAGCGGTGCCCGCGGCGTTGATCGCCGTGCGGACGTCCTTGGCCATGCGGTCCAGATCGTCCGCGACGGCCTGCATCTCCTCGTTGAATATCACCCGCATATGTCTTCCCCCGGTCTTTCTGGCGTGAGACTTCCTCGACTGAGCCCAGTCTATGGGTATGTCAGGAGTTCTCCAACGTGGCGTGGATCCCAGAGGGTTTTGTTGGCCCAGAATTCACCATGGCGTTGCCTGGTCGTTCATCGGCGGACGAGTTCGATGCTTCGGTCGCCGAGGCATCGGCCCGCGTGGGAGAATGGGGCCATGCAATGGTGGGTGCCGGTGCTTGCCGTCATGTTCGTCGCCGTGGCGGTCGTGCTCGTCGTGCTTCTGTCGCGGCGGCACCGCGGCGACGAGTCCGTCGACGATCTTGACGATTCCACGGCGGCGCTTCTTACGCTTCTGGGCGAGTCCGTGGTGGTCGTCGATGAGTTCGACGAGGTGGTTCTCGCCAGCCCCTCCTCGTACTGTTTCGGAGTCGTCGCCGACGATGCCATCGTGGACGACAGGATCGCCGAAGCCGTTGGCAGGGTGCGTCAGGGAGGACATCGGGTCCGCTTCGATCTGACGACCCGGACGCCCGAGCGCTTCCGGGAGGATGCGGAGTCCGTCGAAGGCGCCTCCGTGGTCGGGGACGCGGGGAAGGACGATTCCGACGTCAGCGGCGTCTCGCGACCGAACTGGCTGAAGGTCACGGTGGGCGCCATCGGCCGCGGATTCGTCGTCGGCCCTCTTGATGAGCGCAGCGCTCATGTCCGGGTTCTGCAGACCCGTGACTCGTTCATCGAGAACGTCTCCGTGCAGCTGCTCGAACCCACGCGAAGCATGGAGGAACTGGCGGCCTCACTCGAGTCGGGGGATGTCGAGGATGCGGATCTGCGTCGCGTCGCGTCGCGCACACGTCTGCTGACGAGGCATATGGACAGGCTCGTCAATGACCTGCTTCTTCTCATTCGTGCCCAGGAGCCCGTGGAGGCTCTGGAATCCAATCGTCTTGCCTTGGAAGGCCCGGTCCGGGGCGCACTTGACGACTGCGCGGCCGAGGCGGGACATCGGAGGGTAGCGCTTCGACTGACTGCGGACAAGGCGGTTATGGTGCACGGGGACGGCAGACAGATCCGCGTCGCCGTCGCCCGGATGATCGACAACGCCATCCGGTACTCTCCCGATGGGGCATCCGTCGATGTCACCGTCGGCACGTCACGGGCGGGAGACCGGGCCGTCGTCCGGGTCGTGGACAGGGGCGTCGGTATCTCCAGCGATGAGAGGCCACGCGTCTTCGAACGCTTCTTCCGCGGGAGCAACCAGTCGGATCGGACGGCCGACGGGGTGGGCCTGGGACTGGCCATCGTCAAGCATGTCGCGCTCACGCATCACGGAGGCGTCTCGGTTTGGAGCGCTCCCGGTCAGGGGAGTACCTTCACCTTTTCTCTTCCGCTGGCATAGGATGATTTCGCCGACGATTCCCGGGGCGACGAGGGCCATCGCGACGG
>CALEGL010000242.1 GCA_937876495.1 uncultured Bifidobacterium sp. | reverse complement strand
TTGTTGGGAGGGTTGTTGCCAGGTGCCGGCGCCCAGAGGTGGGGCCCCCGGGGTCTCATTTCGCACGGTCGCGGTGCGGGCGAGGCGGTGAACGTGCATTTGGCCGGGCATCTCGCGGGCTTTGTTGGCGTAGTAGGCGCTGTCCTGCGCCGCGACCTCCACCCCGACGGCCGCCTCCTCGAGGGACTTGCCCATCTCGTGGTGGGTGATGTCCGCCAGCTCGTCACGCCGCCGCCGATAGATCTCCACGACGTTGTGCATGAGCCGGATCCGGGAATCCAGCGCCGAGGTCCGGGACCACTCGCGCCACGTGCGGTCCGCCAGGGCGACGGCCTCCTCGACCTGCCGGTCCGTGAACGTCTCGAATCTCTCCTCGACCTCGCCCGTGGCGGGATTGGTGACCGCATACATGGAAGCCGTCCTTTCCTTCGTGATTCTCGCGTGTCCGTCCATCCGATCCGACCAGGCCCGGGCCGCCGGGGGACCCGGACCCATTGCCGTCTCAGTCGGCCATGAGGTCGTGCGCCATCTCGGCGAAGGCGTTGATGTACGCGTCGCAGGCGGCATAGTCGTGGGCGACGGACAGCGTCCACTCCTCCTCGCGACCCGGGGTCATGAACACGCCGCGGTTCATGGCGTACAGCCAGCACAGCTTGTTGAGGTCCGCGCGCTGCCCCTGGCGGAACGTCACGTAGTCGACGATCCTGTGCGGGGAGAACGTCACGCACCCCTTGGCGCCGAACCCGATGGCGTATCCGGGGAACCCGTACTTGCGGACGACCTCGGTGCAGCCGTCCATAAGACGCCTGTTGAGATGGTCGAAATGCTCGTAGGCCGCGGGCGTGAGGACCCTCTCGAGGTTCGCGCGTGCGGCGGCGACGCACAGGGGGTTGCCGCTGTAGGTGCCGACCTGGTACACCTCGCCGCTTTCGACGACGCTCATGACCTCGTCCGTGCCGCCGATGGCGCCCATCGGCAGACCGCCGCCAAGCGCCTTGGCCATGGTCACCATGTCGGGCGTGACGCCGAAGAGCTTCGTGGCTCCGCCTGGTCCGATGGTCAGACCGGTCTTGACCTCGTCGAAGATGAGCACCATGCCGTGGCGTCGGGTGATCTCCCGGACCTTCTCGAGGTATCCGGGCTCCGGAGGCACGATGGACATGTTCATCAGGCAGGCCTCCATGATGAGGCAGGCCGGCGCATTGCCCTCGCCCTCCATCTCTACGATGCGATGCTCGAGCGCCTCGGCGTCGTTGAACGGCACCGGGACGGTGAGGGGCACGATGGCCTTGGGGATGCCCGCTCCGTAGGGCAGGGACTTCAGGTGGAAGCGGTCGCCGATCTTGTCGTAGTCCTCGGCGATGGAAATCATCACGGCGTCATGATGGCCGTGGTAGGAGCCGAAGACCTTCATGATGGGGTCGCGATGCGTGTAGGCGCGGGCGATGCGGATGGCGTCCATCGTGGACTCGGAGCCCGAATTCGTGTAGCGCCACTTGGGCAGTCCGAAGCGCTTGGAGAGCTCGTCGGCGACGACGAAGTCGTCCTCGTCGGGAAGGGCGAAATGGGTGCCCTTGGCGAAACGCTTGTTGACGGCCTCGCCGATGATCGGGTTGGCGTGCCCCTGGACCATCGCACCGAACCCGTTGTGGAAGTCGTAGTACTCGTTGCCGTCCACGTCCCAGATGCGCGAGCCCTCGCCATGGTCGACGTAGATCGGCCACGGATCCCTCAGCTGGTAGGACGAGGCGACGCCGTTGCACAGATGCTCGCGCGCCTTGTCGTACATCTCATGGGACCGGCTGAGCTTCGCGTCGAGGATCTCCCCCTCCTTCGCGGTGAGCTCCTTCAGCCTCGTCGGATCGATGGTTCGCGTGGATTCGCCTCGCGTCGCGGTCTGCGTCATGGTCTCTCCTTTGCCGCTCCTCCCGCATTTCACGGAAAGAGATTCGTAACTAGTTGTGATTATAGATAATCATTCTATTATTTCGTTGTCATTACGACTATATATCACGATATTCGTTGTATGATTGGGAATCCGCCACGACAGTCGGATCCGACCCCTGTCCTCTCCCGGTGCAAGTCACCGTCGGAAGTCCTCATAGAGCTCCGTGTAGAAGTCGTTGATCGAGTTCGTGCAGGACCGCTCAGTCCTCAGAGTGCGCTTCTCCGCCGCCGAGGGGACGACGGAGTTGTCCTTCCTCATCGCCGCGGGAAGCAGCTCGTCGCCTCCCTTGAGGACGCTTCCGGCCCCGGCCGACTCCTCGACCTTGACCTTGTTCTTCGGATCGAGCATCCAGTTGATGAAGGTCTTCGCCTGTCCGATGTTCGAGGCTCCGCGGGATATCGCCATGTTGTCGACGAATCTCGTGGTGCCGTCCGTGGGATACACGAATCTCAGGTTCGGATTTGAGACGATCGCCTGATGCGCGTCATAGCTCCACGCCATGCCGATCTTCTGCTCGCCCGAGGCCAGCCGGTCGGCCACGCCCTCCGAACTGATCACCCCCACCCGGCTGCGGTAGGAGGACAGCAGCCGGCTGGCCTTCTCGTACGCGATCGGCCTGGTCGTGCACTGGTCGTAGCCCACGGCCCTGAGCGCGGCGTTGGTGACCTCCACCTGGTCGTCGAGCATCTGCGAGGAGCCCAGACTGCCCGCCGCGGCGAAGAAGGTCTTCCACGAGGTGGGGGCGGCGGATGCGGAGACGGCGGTGGAATCATAGACGAAGCCGGTGTATCCGACGATGTAGGGAGCCGAGTACTCGAGCCCCGGGTCGTAGTACGGGTCGGCGAAGTCGGATTTGATGTTCGAGGCGTTGGGCAGGCTCGTGGCGTCGAACTTCATCAGCAGGCCCTCGGAGATCATCTGCTTCACCATGTAGTCGCTGGGCATGATGATGTCGTAGCCCTTCCCGCCGGTCGACTGCATCTTCGCCTCGAGGGACTCGTTGCTGTCGAAGGTGTCCACGGTGACCTTGGTGCCCGTGTCCTTCTCATAGGCGGCAATGACGTCGTCGGGCAGATATCCCGCCCAGGTGTAGACGTGCAGCACGCCTCCCGTGGTCCTCACGTAGGTTCCCGTGGCGTCGGTGGATCCCGAGCCCGCCACCGAATCGCTGATGCCCCCGCTGCAGGCGGATGCGCCGGCCAGAGCGCAGAGGCCGAGCGCCAGCGCCGCGATCCGCGTCATCGTCCGCGCTGCGCGCGTCGTCCATGTCGTCCGTGTCATCCAAGCCTCCCCATGTCATGGCCGCACGCCCGTCCGCGGATCCCCGTCGTCCGTGCGTCGGCTTCCTGCGATTCCGTTCCGTCGGTCATTGCATGCGTATCCATGCCGCCCCCTCATTTGCGTCTGTCCGTCAGCAGGGTGGACGCCACCGTCACCACGACCGCCATCAGCAGAAGCAGGGTGGCGACGACGTTGACGCTGGGGTTCACTCCCTTGCGAATCAGGGAGAAGATGTAGATCGGCAGCGTCGTGGTGCCGGCGGACGTCAGGAAGTTCGAGATCATGAAGTCGTCCATCGAGATGACGAAGGCCATGAGGGCGCCCGACACGATGGCCGGGGCGAGCAACGGAAGCGTGACCCGCAGCACCGTCCTCATGCGAGTCGCCCCCAGGTCGGCGGCCGCCTCGAAGCACGAACGGTCGATGGACTGCAGACGCGCGCGCAGCGGCATCACCACGAAGGGCACACAGAAGGTCGTATGCGCCAGCACCAGGGGGACGAAGCCGGGGGACATCCCCAGCAGCCGGATGAACCCCATGGTGGCGATTCCGAGGACCACCTCCGGGATGATCAGCGAGGCGTTGATCAGCGCCGAGGCGACCACGGACCCGGCGCGCGACATATCATCCGCCGCGAGGACGAACATCACGCCGATCAGTGTCGAGAACGCCATCGCCAGTGTGGCCACCTCCAGGGATGTGAGAGTGGCCGAGATGATGGAGTCGTCGGCGAAGACCTTCGCGAACCATCGCAGCGAGAACCCCTTCCACAGCAGCGCCTGGTTGCCGCCGTTGAAGGCGAAGGCCACGACCATGAGCATCGGCAGGTACAGGAAGAGAAGCACCAGCACGCTGATGGGAGCCACGCCGGGAAGCCGTCGCAGCGAGTTCACCGCACGGCCGGAGCGCCGTGTGCTCGGCGGACGGGGAGGGCGGCGGCCTGCGAGCTCCCGGGGCATATGCACGGGACCCTCCTGCCGGGGCCAGACCCGCATCGATCCGGAATCGGCCGTGGCGGAGGAGCCGTCCCGCACGGTCGGGACGGGATCCGCCGCGGTCCGCATCGCCTGCACATCCATGGCATCATCCCTGCTCACATCAACCGCCCTGCCTTTCTCGAGGCCCGTCCGCCCACCAGCGTCGCGACGAGTCCGCACGCCAGCGTGACCGCCAGAATCACCGTCGACAGCGCCGCGCCGAAGGGCCAGTTGCGCGACTGGGAGAACTGGGAGGCGATGAGGTTGCCCATCATGAGGACGCGTCCGCCTCCGAGGAGCACCGGCTGGACGTACGAGCCGAACGCCGGGATGAAGCACAGCGCCACAGCCGACATGACCCCCGGCATCGCCGCGCGGACGATGATCCGACGCATCACGGTGAGCTTGCGCGCCCCGAGGTCGTACGCGGCCTCGACGAGACGGAAGTCGAATCCGGACAGCGTCGAGTACATGGGCAGGATGGCGAACGGCAGGAAGGTGTAGATCAGGCCGACGGCCGAGGCGAACGGCGTGTACAGCAGCTGTCTCGTGCCGAGGCCCAGAGCCCGGGACAACGCGTTGACGGGCCCGTTCTCATTGAGGATGAGCATCCACGCATAGGTGCGCACGAGCAGGTTCGTCCAGAAGGGGATGGTCACCAGCAGGACGAGGATGCGCTGGACGCGCTCCCTCTGCATGGACATCCACAGGGCGATGAAGAACGCCAGGACGACGCACGCCGCCGTGGTGATCAGCGCCTGCACCAGGGACGTCCCGAACACGACGAGATACCGGGCGTCGAAGACCCTGCGCCCGAAGAAGTCGGTGCGGAACAGCAGCCTCTCATATCCCTTGGTACTGAAGCGGAAGAGGACGCCGCCGCCGGTCTCGGGACGGCTCATGAAGGAGAACGCAACGATGACACACACCGGTCCCAGCGTGAACAGCAGGCCGATGAGGATGGCCGGCAGCGCGTACCAGTGGCCGAGCATGCCGGGACGGACATGGCCCGACGGGGCGAACAGCGAGCGCAGGGTCGTCCGCGTCGACCCGCTCCGTGGATCCGGCGCGCTCATCCCTCCACCACCCTCAGATGGCTCGGGTTCACCGCCGTCTCTTATACACCT
>CALEGL010000241.1 GCA_937876495.1 uncultured Bifidobacterium sp. | reverse complement strand
TACGCGGGGCGTATGCGTGGCCCCGTGGCCGTGAGGCATGGGCTGCGTGCCGTGTTTCAAGGGGCGCCTTAGCGGCCCCGGCCCGCGCGGGGCCGTCCTCGACGTGGCAGCGGCGACGGCGCGGGCTGTGGACGCTGGGCCCGCGGCGGACCGGGAGACCAGCGACGTGCGGGGCACGGGTCCGATCCGTGCCGCAGACGAGGCCGGGGACGCAATCGATACGTTCCGACGGGCGCGTCCCCCGGCCCGCAGATGCCGGCCCGCCCCTCCTCCGATGAGTCTGCTGCTCGGCTTCGCGCAAGGTGAGGCCACGCCCGTGGTGCTGGAGATCGACCCCGTGTGGTGCACGACGCCGTACCCCTTCGGACGCGAGGGCATGGAGGCCTTCGTCGACGCCATCGCCCGCTGCCGAATCGTCCCGCAGACGGACATCGGCCGGATCCCCGACGACCCATCCCCTGACGGGGGGCTTCATGACGACACGTTCGTCTGGTCCCCCGACCCATGGAGGTCAGGGAGTTCTCGCGCCGCTACCGCGGCTTCGCCGCCGTCAGCGCAGGGGCTCAGCCGAGCTCTTGGTCGGAGACCCGGCCAGGGAATCGACGGCCGGATACAGCCTGAGGAAACGTCGATACGTCTCGTCGTACACGGCGTGCGCGGCCATGTCCGGCTCGAAGGCGTCGAGCAGCCCGCCGAAGCGGTCGTGCCCGCATCGAACGTCGCCACATGCATGGGGCCCATGCTAGCGATGCGGCCCCTCCCCTTCGCCACGCCGCGTCGTCACGCCACGCCGGGGTCGCGCAGCCCGGCGCGGGCAAGCACGAAGCGGACGAGCCCGCCGAGCTGCGAGGGCGGCATGCCGTCGTCCATGGGCACGCACACCTCGACCTCGCCCTGCGCCTCGGCGACGAACAGCGCGGGGTCGTTGCAGTCGGCGATGCCGATGGTGCGGTATCCCCGCCGTCCGGCGGCGCCGGCCCATCCGTGGTCGGCGACGACGAGGTCGGGGACCAGACCCTCGGCGTCGAGCCGTCCGATGACCTTCTCCATGAAGCCGGGCTCGTGCGTGTGCAGGAGGTTGCCGCGGTCGTAGCGCATAAGCACTCCTTCGACCTGACGCACCTGCCCGGGCTCCGGGGCGTCGACGCCGAGAATCGTGCCGGTCACGGGGTTGTCGGAGCCGAGCAGCGCATCCAGGGAGACCACTGGGCATCCGGCCGCGCGCACCGCCCGAACGATGGGCGCGTAGATCCAGGCGAGGCAGGAGGGATGCCCCGTGGCGAAGAGAAAGGTGCCGCGCCGCCGGGCCACCTCGCCGACCACCGAGGCGTAGCGGGCCAGCGCGCGGACGGTGAGCTCCGGGTCGATGCGGTCCTGCCCGTGGTCGAACGCGGGGTCGGCGCTGATGCCCACGCGATGGTGCATGAGCTCGAGCAGCTCGGTCTCGTTCCAGTGGTCCCGGACGTCGACGCCGAACATGTAGTGCGGCTCCCGCCGTGCCAGGGCACGCAGGTTGTTGAGATTGCTGGAGCGGTCGGTGGGCGCGTCCCCGACGATGCGCCTGGCGGTGAGGTCCTCGGCGAGGCGGCGCTGGCCCTCGTCCCGCGGCGTCGATCCCGTCGCCCGGCCGGACGCGCTCCCGGCACCCCCGGCACCCGCCGCCGCGGCGGTCGGGCCCCTGCCACCCCTCCGGCTTCCGCCACCGGCACGCCCGCCGGCCGCCGGTCCTCCCCCCCCCCCTCGACGCCACCCTCGACCTGGGTGCTCTCGCGA
>CALEGL010000240.1 GCA_937876495.1 uncultured Bifidobacterium sp. | reverse complement strand
CATCACCAACGCGGAATCCGACCATCTCGACCATTACGGCACGGTAGAGCGGTATCGCGAGGCGTTCGTCGATTATGCCCGGCACGCGCGGGGGACTATCGTCATCTGCGCCGATGACGAGGGGGCCCTTCAGGTGCTCCGGGCGCTTGGTGCGGACACCGCGGCGCGTGCCATCGCCTATTCCACCCGTCCGGCCGGGGAGGTCGGCGATCTCAACGGGGCGCGCCTGGTCTCCATCGCATCCGAGGAGGAATGCGCCGGAAGCGGCAGGGAGCGCTTCACGGTCCGCATGCCCGCCGGAGCGGGGGGCGAGGACCCCATCGAGATGAGGGTGGCCCTGCGTATCGCGGGAATCCACAACGCCCGCAACGCCGCGGCGGCTCTCGTCGTTGCCGTGGTTCTCGGCGTGGACCCCGAAAAGGGTGCGCAGGCTGCCGGGACCTTCCTTGGCGCCAGTCGCAGGTTCGAGCTGCGTGGAACCGTGAAGCAGGTCAGCGTGTTCGACGACTACGCCCACCATCCCACGGAGGTGGCGGCCCTGCTGTCGGCCGCCCGTCGGCGTTTCCCGAACTCCACCATCCGCGTGCTGTTCCAGCCGCATCTGTTCTCGCGCACCCGCTTCTTCGCCCCCGCCTTCGCCAGGGCTCTGTCGATCGCCGATGACGTCATCGTCACCGGCATATATCCGGCCAGGGAAAGCCAGAAGGATTTCCCCGACGTGACGGCGTCGACGATCGTGGATGCCGCGGCGGGCATCGACCACGACCCGGCCCGATGGATCAGCGCCGTCGAGGACATGCATGTGGCCGCGCAGATGCTGGCCATGCGCTCGCACCACGGCGATGTCTTCCTCACCGTGGGTGCCGGGGACGTCACGCAGATGGGTCCGGTGATCCTCCACGTTCTCCAGACCCATCGCGCGCTCTGCGAGGGCTGAGCCATGACCCGGCGCATCGTCGGATCCGCCTCGGATCGTTCCTCCGATGACGCGGGCCGCCCCGAGGACGTCCCGGTCGACGTCCCCGGGAGTGGACGTGGGAAGGAGCGTCCCGCGAAGCGGAGCTCGGGCCTGCTGTCACATCTCAGGAGGTCTTCCGGGGATGGTGACGTCCGGAGGCATGGTTCCCCCCGCGTCATCCGCGGCGATGCCGGCGCATCCGGACGCGCGGGGGAGCGTCGCGGGGCGCATGGGAGAAGGATCGTCGGATCGGCGAACGACTCGGAAACCGCGTCGCGGGACGTGACCGAGGCCGAGACCCGGTCCAGTACCGCACCGGGGCAGTTCGTCGACGCCCGGGACATGCCTAGCGACGATGCCGTGGCCAGGACGCTGAAGCAGACGAGCAGCCCTTTGGGCATCGTGTCCCGTCCGAAGATCGTCGACTTCACGGCGCGGTTCCGTGAGCGCCGCCGTGCCCATGCGCTCGCGGCGGCCTCGCGCATCGCCATCGTCGTCGCCGTGGTCGCGGTGGTTGCGGCTCTGCTCTGGGTCGCGCTGTTCTCCCCGGCCTTCCGTCTGGAGGTCTCGGGGATCTCCGTGTCCGGCGAGAACGCCTGGGTGACCCGGGACCAGGTGATGGCGATCGCCTCAAAACAGGCCGGCCGCTCGCTGTTCCTCGTCTCCTCCTCCGACGTCGTCGACCAGCTGCGGAACATCCCCGGCGTGACCGGTGCCACGGCCGTCAAGCATCTTCCGAACAGGCTGGAGGTGACGGTGAAGGCACAGCGTCCCGTCGCCATGCTCCGTACAGGCGACGGCACGCTGACGGCCGTGGACAGCAAGGGGCGGATCCTCAACTCCGTCAGCGGGACATCCTCCAGCGGCATCCCGGTCATCGACGTCACTGATGCGAAATCGGCACTGAAGCGGGACGCCATCAAGGAGACGCTCGCCATTCTCTCCTCGCTGCCGGAATCCCTGCGCCAGCGCGTCAGCTCCGTCGTGACGAAGACCCAGGACTCCATCACGACGAAGCTCGACAAGGGCAAGTACACCATCGTCTGGGGCGATTCCTCGGATCTCGCCCTCAAGAAGGCCGTCGTCGACACCCTGCTGTCCGATTCGAAGGCTTTGGGAAGCCATACGGAGATCGACGTGTCCGCCCCGACCAGACCAATCCTCAAATAGTCCGGGCGCCTTTCGACTGCGTCGGAGTGTTCCCCTGGTCGAGCGTCCGTCGTGGCGTTCCCGGGTGCGCTCCCTCGGCATCATCATTCGTGGTTCCCCTGCGTGGCCCGGCCGCGTTTCCACCCACGGCGCAGCGCGGGTGTCGGAACGTCCGCTTCCGCGCTACCATGGGGAGACCCGGGCAATCGGGCATGAATCGCAGTTGATAATTGCATAGGGGCTGATCGGTTTCGACGGTGACCTGTTCGTCGCAGGGAAGCGTGCCGAGAACGCGGAGTCCACTCGCTGACGTCCTCCGCAAAACAACAAGTGCTAAATCCAATCGCACTGAGTTCGCTCTCGCTGCCTGATTTCTGATCAGGATCAACCAGTGAGCAGCCGCTCCGTTCACTCCCTCCCGTCTTCGGAGGGATGCTGAGCGTCATATGAAGACTTGCTTCAGTCGCTGACCTTCGGGGCGACTGAGGGACTTTAACCGCGGGTATGCTCGCCATCGGTCGTCCGCGACACAGATGGGGGCAGAAAAACCGCCGCAAGGCCAGCGGACTACGCACGTAGAAGACTGAGGGTGCGGTCATCGGACCCGGGTTCAATTCCCGGCAGCTCCACGAGGTTCACAGGGCCACTCCGCGAGGAGTGGCCCTTTTCGTTGGCATTCCAGGCGTTTCGCCATCCTCCGGCGTCTTCCTTTCGCCGTCTCTTCTAGGTGTTCCGCAGAGTGGTTTCTGCGGGATGGATTCCAGAGCCCTTCGGATTCTTCTCGAGGTGTCCAGTCCAATGGGTGGCGCCCGGAGTTTTGTGCGTTTCGATTCCAATCGCCATCCGATCAGCGTGTTCCATGACAAAGCCATGTAGGCCTTGTAAGCCATGTCGGGCATTCTCTCCATAGCGAGTCGTCAATAGCGCCTATTGCAGGGTGATTCCCGGGATCGGCGACTTTCAGGGGACGACTCGAGGGCTCGGCCTCTTCCGACCCTAGGGGTGCAATCAGCGTCGATGCGGCAGGGGTGGCGGTGAACTTCATCGGTATCCATTCGGCTATTGTCCATTCGGCTATTGATTCTTTGAACCGAAATACGTCCCGATCAATGAGATGATGGCCATTATGGCAGCCATGACCCATGTTCCCTGCTGATGGAGCGCCGCGACGAATCCATGGTCGTTCATGGCGGCGGCGACCACCGCCGTGAGAAAAAACACGAACAGAAACCAGCCGACAAGCGAAGCCCAACGTGATCCCGTTCTCTTTGGCATCGGTGCATCTTTTCCCGTTGTTTTCGTAGCCTACCGCGATCGCGAGCGGCACGACCACGAGCCATGCCCGCCAGTCTTCATCATGTCCCACGAAGTGCGTAGGAACCCGGCCGTCATCGCAGGGATGATCATCGACATTCCACACAGATTCCCCGGGTCGCTCTGCGCGTCTAGTCGTCGGGACCGGGGAAGAAGACGTCCTCGATCGTGCATCCGAAGGTGCCGGCGATCCGGAACGCGAGGGGGAGCGAGGGACTGAAGCGCCCCTTCTCCAGCGAGATGACCGTCTGGCGGGAGACCCCCAGAGCGTCCGCGAGGTTCTGCTGGGACCAGCCGCGCTCGGAGCGGAGGACGGATAGGGAGTTTCGCATCAGCCCTCCTTCCTCCTGACGATGAGGTAGCGCAGAACAGCATCGGTGAAGGCGATCGCCGCCAGGATCATGAAGGCATGACTTGCGGCGATCGGGATGTCGACAAGCGCAAACGCCCCCGCGCCCAGGCCGATGATGGCGATCAGGTCGTTGAACGCGGATGATGCGGCCTTCTCGTACCACCGGCTCTCAACCGAGGATTCCGGGTCCC
>CALEGL010000239.1 GCA_937876495.1 uncultured Bifidobacterium sp. | reverse complement strand
GAGTCACGGTCGGCTCCGGAATCGCGATCCGAAGCGTTCTCGTCATGAAGGACACGTCCCTGCGCACGGAAGGCATCCGGGTCGGCGAGGGCGAGATGCGCCACGAGCCCGTTCGGATATCGGCTCACGGCCCTGTTGGCCGTCCCCGGATCGGCGAGGGCGCAGGACTCCAGTCCGCTGGGCCGTCCCTGGCGCCGCGACTGCTCGATGACGCACAGCACCAGATGGGTGCTGGCCAGCTTCAGCCAGGTGGCGAAGGAGGAGCGGTTGGAGTCGCCGATGATGACATGAAGGCGCCGGAATTCGTCGGGATCGGCATGCGGCTCGTCGCGTGTGTTCACCATGGGCCGCGACCTCGTCGTCGCTGAGGACACGGCCTCGTCGAGGAAATCCGCCCTCTGCGACAGCTCGAAGCCGTCGGCGGTGAGCCTGCCTGCCCCGGAGTAGAGCTGGCGGGTGACGAGGAAGGGCAGCAGCTCGCGCTCCACCGCGTCCAGAGGCACGAAGCGGCGCAGCAGGTAGTTCTCATGGCAGCCGAAGGAATGCCCGGCGGCGTCCGCGTTGTTCTTGAACAGATGGATGGTCAGGGCGTCCCCGCGTTCTCCGCGGAGAGGTCTCTGGGCGCCCAGGGCCAGACGGCGCATGATCCGCTCGCCGGCCGCGTCCTGTTCCATGGCCGTCACCGGGTCGCGGGCCTCGGCGGTGGCGTACTCGGGGTGGGACCCCACGTCCAGGTACAGACGGGCGCCGTTGGGAAGATACGTGTTCGTCGACCGGGCGCGGGTGACGACCGGACGGAACATCTCCAGCGCCACGGCTCCCGGATCCACGCCTCCGTCCGTCCCCGTCACGCCCACCCCGTATTCGGTCTCGACGCCGAAGATCCTCGCGAAGCCCCCGTACCATGGGCTTCGGGGGGCGCGGGCGCCCGCCCTGCTGCCGCTGTCGTGCAGCTGGGGCATCACTCGCCGCCCTGCTGGACGAATCCGTTCACGTACTCCTCGGCATTGGACTCCAGCGTGCTGGCGATGTCGTCGAGCACATCGTCCAGAGCGTCGGTCTGCTCGCGGGCGCCGTCGGCGCGTCTGACGCCGGACGTCCCGGCGGCCTGGGACGAAACCTCGAATTCCTCGCGCGACGGTCCGCCGTTCAGCTTCCTGATTCCTGGCATGACGTTCTCCTTTCCCGTCCTTCCTCCGACGCCGACCATATCTGCCGGCCCGGGCCGGCCCCCATGCAGCAGGCGGCCGCCGGGGCAGTGAGGCGCGGCCCGCGCGCACGACCATGGACGTGACTCCCGTTCTAGTCGGCCACGGCCGTCCACGCACCCTCGTTCCCGTCGGAGGAACAGACGCCATGCGGGGATGCGCCGGAGGCGTCCCCGACGCGGCGCCCGAGGAACGTCCACCGGAAGGCGTCCCAGCCGGGTTCCCGGCGGCGTTCCCCTCGTGGCGCGGCCCGCGACACGGGGCGGCGATCACTTCAGATACGGCCTCAGCTCGTCGATGATCAGACCGTTGGAGGCGACGATGTCGTTCTCCTGCCTCCAGTGGATCTCGTCGTCGTTCCACTGCCTCACCTTGCCCTGGGCCTCCCACACGACGACCGTCCCGGCCGAGACGGCGGGCACGTCCCATTTGTGCAGATGCGGCTCGAAGTAGGCGTCGTATGTTCCGTCGGCCACGCGGCACAGGTCGAGGGACACCGGTCCCACGCGCTTGATGTCGGCGGGCTTGCCGGCGATGGCCGCCACCACGTTGAGCGCCCGAAGGGACTCCTGCGGGACGGTGGACATGCCGTAGCTGACCACCGACCCCTGCAGTGTGGACATCACCGAGGGCATGACCTTGTCGCGCTTCTCGCCGATGGAGGTGGTGCGGATGCGGATGGCCCCCTGGCGGCGGGCGGCCACGTAGGTGAGACCCAGCACCGGCGCATGGACGACGCCGATGATGGGCTGCGCCGAGCAGTACTCGTTGAATTCGAACA
>CALEGL010000238.1 GCA_937876495.1 uncultured Bifidobacterium sp. | reverse complement strand
GCCGCTGCCTAACCGCTTGGCTAACCCACCGTAAGGTCGTCAACTCCTCGGACCTTAGAGCGGACAACGGGACTCGAACCCGCGCTCTCGACCTTGGCAAGGTCGCGCTTTACCAACTAAGCTATGTCCGCGATGCTCTCCGGCTGGCCGCCGAAGCACGAGGCACTACTGTAAACGACAACCCCTGTTGTGGCAAATGCGCGTGTCGCGTCGTCCGGCGCGGTGGCGTCGGAACCATTCACCGATGGCTGAAGACGGGCGGCGTCAGGCCTTCTCCGGGCCGTGCCGGTTACATTGGTGCCTATGGGTGCTGACGGGAGAGATCCGAGGACGACGCTGATCGCGGCCTTCGAGGGATGGAACGACGCGTGCCAGTCGGCGACGAACGTCGTGCGCCATCTCGTCGCACGCTACGAGTCCCGCGAGGTGCGCCACATCCGTTGCGACGGCTACTACGACTATCAGGTCGCACGCCCCATGATGTGCCATGTCACAGGACGCGCTCGGATCATCTGGCCCCAGACGACCTTCTACGAGATCGACCTCGGCGGGGCTGGCCGTGTGTTCGCCCAGATCGCCCCCGAACCCAACTACCGCTGGATCGAATACTGCCGTCAGAGCCTTCGGATAGCCGAGGAGCTCGATGTGGACAGAATCGTCACCCTGGGATCGATGTTCGCCGACTGCCCTCATACGCGCCCGCTCCCGCTGGACGTGTCGGACTCCCACTGCACCTGCGACATGGACCGGGAGTACAACGGACCCGTGGGCATTCCCACGGTGCTGGACGACATGGCCCATGAGGAGGGCCTCGACACCACCACGATGTGGGTGTCCGTCCCCAAATACCTGGGCAGCGACGAATGCCCCCAGGGCACGCTTCAGATGCTTGACGGGCTCTCCTGCGTGCTGGGCGCCGACCTCGACCAGGGGGATCTGGCGAGTCGTGCCGAGGAGTGGCGTGCGCAGGCATCCGTGCTCACCCGCTGCAACGACGAGCTCGCCGAATACGTCGGTCGTCTGGAGACCGACTACGACAGGGCGAGCCACGCGCGCCATGTCGCCTCGCCGGGAACCGTGCAGGCCGAGCAGCTGGTGCGCGAGACCGAGGACTACCTTCGCCAGGTGGGCCGGAAGGACGACGGGAAAGGCGACACGCGTCCAGGAGACTGCGGCTGCGACTGACGCGACGTCCCCGCGCCAGCACGTCCCCTTTCCGTCAGACGCTCCACGTCGTTCGACTCGGCGGAGTCCGCGCGGCCTCAACTCTCGTCGCGCAGCGGTGGTCCGGAATCAGTCCAGGGCGGGAAGCACTCCGGAGATGAGCAGCAGCGCGACCACGATGGCGAGGACGATGCGGTAGATGGCGAAGGCACGGTAGGAGAACGTCGACACGAAGCGCAGGAATCCGATGATGACGACGTAGCCGACGACGAAGCTCACGATCGTGGCGGCGATCGTCGCACCCCAGCCGGGGAACAGCGGGTCGGACTTGTAGTCGTGCAGCGCCTTGACGCCTTCGAGGATGCCGGCTCCGAACACCGCGGGGATGGCCATGAGGAAGCTCACCCGAACGGCGGCCTCACGGGTGTATCCCATCGCGCGTCCGAAGGTGATGGTGCCACCTGAGCGGGAGACGCCGGGGATGAGCGCGAGCATCTGCCCGAGGCCGAAGATCAGGGCGTCCTTGGCCGTCATGTCCCGCACGGTCCGGATGTGGCGTGAGCGCGCGTCAATGATCCACAGGAGCACGCCGAAGAGCAGCAGCACGGTGACGGTGATCCACAGGTTGCGCAGGGTCGTCTCGATGGCCTTCTGAAAGAGGAGCCCGGCGATGACGATGGGCAGCGTGCCGATGATGATGTACCATCCCTCGGCCGCGTCCCTGTCCCCCGCCCCGAAGCGGTGCGCCCGGTCCGTGCCGTTGCGGCCGATGAGGCAGAGCCACCAATGCGTGAGGATCCTCGCGATGTCATGCCAGAAGTAGAGGATGACCGCCAGCTCCGTGCCCAGCTGGATGATGGCGGTGAACGCCGCGCCAGGGTCCGAGCCGATCATCAGGTCGCCGATGATGCGGATATGCGCGCTGGAGGAGACGGGGAGGTATTCCGTCAGGGCCTGCACCAGCCCGAGAAGAATCGCCTGGAAGAAGTTCATGGTGTCCTTTCCGCCGTGTCTCGGTCGGTCCCCGTCACGTGGCGGCCGGCCATGCCGTGACATATCATACCCGCCTCCGTGGCCGTCCCCGTCGCGGTCGTCACGGTGCGGGACCCCCGTTGTCGTCGCGGGCGACGAATCTGGAGGCGAAGGAGTGCTCCGCGCCCGCGCATGGGCGTGAGGCGCGGGGTGCGCAGCAATGAGGACGACCGGGAGGCGGAATGTCCACGTACAGGAAAAGCAGGGCCTTCGCACCGAAGGGGTTCTTCGAATGCGAGGGCAGGGGGCTCAAATGGCTGGGTCAGGCCATGTCCCAGGGCGGCCCGCGCGTCGTGGAGGTGTATGGATGGGGGAAGGACCATCTCGACATCGAACGCGTCGAACCGGCCTCCCCCACCGTGCACGCGGCCTGGGCCTTCGGCGCGGCGCTGGCGAGGCTGCACGACAGCGGGGCGCCGTGCTTCGGCGCGGCCCCTGAGGACTACGACGGCACCTGCTACTTCGGCCCGCTGCAGGACCCTGTGCCCATGGACGTCGGTGACTGGAGCGATCCGGCGGCCTATCTCGCCGAGGGGCGGCTGCGTCCCATGGTGGAGATGGGCGTTTCGCGCGGCTCTCTCGACCGTTCGGACGTCGAACTCACCGAAAAGGTCATCGACAGGCTGCCCGACCTGCTCGGTCCCGCGGCCGACGACTCCCCCAGCCGCGTGCACG
The DNA here is from genome assembly GCA_937876495.1 of uncultured Bifidobacterium sp. Classification (GTDB taxonomy): domain Bacteria; phylum Actinomycetota; class Actinomycetes; order Actinomycetales; family Bifidobacteriaceae; genus Bifidobacterium. The sequence goes on along the minus strand of CALEGL010000238.1, from coordinate 4,772 downwards.
GCGACCTGTGGAGCGGGAACGTCATGTGGACGGCGACGACCGACGGAGGCGTCGAGGCCGTGCTCATCGACCCCGCTGCGCATGGAGGCCATCGCGAGGAGGATCTTGCCATGCTCGATCTGTTCGGCATGACGTCCCTCGGGTCCATCCTTGACGGCTACCAGAGCGTGCATCCTCGGGCGGCCGGATGGCGAGAGAGGCGGACGCTCTGGCAGCTGTACCCCATCGCAGGCCATTGCGTCTTCTTCGGCGGCGGCTACGTCAGCGAATACCGGGCCATGTGCAGATCCCTGCTGAAGTAAGCGCGCTCCTGCCGACTCCGGGACCGCCGCCGTGCCTCAGCTCAGAGCGTCGCGGATCTTGTCGAAGAACCCTTTTCGGCCGCCCTCCGAGGATGACCTCGGGGAGGGCGCCGAGTCATCGGCGGCGCCGTCGTGGCTGGCGGCGAAGTCCTCGATGAGGCGTCGCTCCTTCTCGGAGACCTTCGTGGGAATCTCCACCTGCATGTGGATGATGAGGTGGCCGCGTTCCGAAGGCCTGCGAAGCCGCGTCACGCCGAGTCCCTTCAGGGTGGCGACGTCGTCGGGCTGGGAGCCCGCGGGGATGTCCACCGTGCGCTTGCCGTCGAAGGTGTCGATGGTGGTGCTGTGGCCGAGGACGGCCCATGTCATGGGAATCCGGATCCAGCAGTGCAGGTCGTCGCCTTCGCGCGTGAAGCTCTTGTTCGCACGGATCCTGACGTCGATATAGAGGTCCCCGGCGGCGCCTCCTCCCCCGCCGACCTCGCCCTGGTTGGCGCGACGAAGACGGGTGTCGTCGGTGATGCCCGCGGGGATGGTCACGCCGACCTCGCGGGTGACCCTCACCCGCCCGTGCCCCAGGCAGGACGGGCAGGGATGCTCGATGATGGTGCCGTGGCCGGAGCAGCGCTCGCAGGGGGCGGTCGTCATCATCTGGCCGAGCAGCGTGCGAACCACCTTCTGGCGGTATCCGGATCCATGGCAGTCCGGGCACGTCATCGGCTTCTCCCCCGAGGCGGTTCCGGACCCCGAGCATTCGCCGCAGAGTCCGAAGGTGCCGATCCTCACATGGGCGGTTCCGCCGAAGACGGCGGTCCTCAGGTCGATCGTGGCCTCGGCGAGCGCGTCGCGTCCTGGCTGTGTGCGCGGGGTGGGACCCTGTGACCCGCCGCCGAACGCGGTGCCGAAGAACTGGCCGAAGATGTCGCCGACGTCGCCCATCCCGAAGCCCTGCGGACCCGACGACGCTCCGGGGTCGTTGGTGTCGACGCCCGAGTCGTACATGCGCCGCTTATCGGGGTTGGACAGCACCTCGTAGGCGCTGTTCACCTCCTTGAACTTGTCCTCGTATTCGGGGCCGGCGATGTCGGGATGGTACTTCCTGCTCATCCGCCGGTAGGCCTTCTTGATCTCCTCGTCGCTCGCCGTGCGTTCGACGCCCAGAACCTCGTAGTAGTCCGTCACTGCCCGTCCTTCGTCCCGTCGATCAGCTCACATTGTGCCATGCGGCCGCGTCAGGTCTTGCCCTCGTCGTCGGAGGGCGTGATGAAGGCCGTGAGATAGCGGGCCACGGCCCTCACCGCGGCGATGGTGGCCGCGTAGTCCATATGGGTGGGGCCGATGGATCCCACGAAGGCCAGCGGATGCGTTCCGCCGGCGGACTCGTCGTGGCTCGAGACGACCATGGCGTGCCCGTAGCCGCTGGTGACCACGGATGCGTTGCGCAGTTCGGGGGATCCGGTCTCCGATCCGATCGCGACCCCCACCCCCGTATCCGACCGCTCCTCGCTCAGGGCGCTCATCAGCTTCATCAGCACCACCTGCTCCTCGAGCGCGTCGAACAGCGGGGCGAGGTCGGTGGTGCTAGTCTGCTGGGCGAGTCGCGAGGTCCCGGCCATGTACAGCTCCGACTCGCGTTCATCGGCGGCCATGTCCTCGAGCGTCCCGGCGAGGGTGTCTGCCAGAGGACGCATGGCGGCCTCGGCGGTCATCCGGATGCGGTCTGCGGCGCGCGGCAGGGGCAGTCCGGCGGCCTCCGTGTTCACGGCGCCGCAGAAGACCGACAGCGTCCGATTGTCGGGCATCGGGTCCGCGTGCATGAGATGCTGGGCGACCCTGCCGCCGACGGTGATGACCACGGCGAGCAGCATCTCCGTGGGCACGGGCAACATCACGACATGGCGGAGGGTGGACTTCGGCAACGGTGGAGAGGCCACGACGGCCCCCTGCCCGGGGAAGTCGGCCAGAAGACGCGCCGCCCGGCGCAGAGTGTCCTGAAGGCTGACGGAACCGCGCAGGAAGTTGGCGATGCCCCGCCTCTGCGCGGGCGACAGCGGCACCACCGTGGACAGGCGGTCGACGAAGTAGCGGTATCCTTTCTCGGTGGGAATCCTCCCGGCCGAGGTGTGGGGCTGGACGAGGTATCCCTCGTCATCCAGGGCCGCCATGTCGTTGCGGATCGTGGCGGAGCTGACTCCGAGATCGTGATGATGGGCGAGGGAGGAGGACCCGACCGGCTCCTGGGAGCGGATGTAGTCCTCGACGATCGCGCGCAGCACGGTCATGCGTCTCGACTGCATGGCCTCCTCCCTTCCTTTTCCTGCGTCGGGCCGTGCCCCGTGTTCCCTGCGGTGTCGCTCCGCCCATGTCCACCAGTATTAGCACTCCCATGTCACGACTGCTAATGATTTCGTCATCGGAGGACCGCGCCGTCGGATGCGCGGAAGGGACCGGGCCGGCGGACGCCGACGTCGTCCGGCGCCGGGCGCCCGCCGGGCGGGGAGGAGTCGCCGCGGCCGGGAGAACACGCCTTTCGTCGCGGGAGACGTCTTCTGTCCCGGCTAGCATGAAGACGCAATGCGAGGGAGGTCATGGCACGGCTTACGCCGAAGGCCTGGCGCCCGAGGTATCCCCGGAAATGGGAAGGAAAGTAGATCATCTATGACCGATTTCACCTGGTCTGAACTGGACGAGCGCGCCGTCAAAATGGCCAAGGTCCTCTCCGCCGACGCGGTGGAGAGAGCCGGACACGGCCACCCGGGCTCCCCGGTCTCTCTGGCCCCTATCGCCTACACCCTGTACCAGCACTACATCACGCATGACCCCAACGACCCGCAGTGGGCCGGCCGCGACCGCTTCATCCTCTCCGGGGGACACGCCTCGCTTACCCAGTACGTGCAGCTGTACTTCTCTGGCTACGGTCTGACCCTCGACGACCTCAAGTACTTCCGCGGCGGCTCCGACACCCGCACGCCGGGCCATCCAGAGTACGGCCTGACCCCGGGCATCGAGATGACGACCGGTCCGCTCGGTCAGGGACTCGCCTCCGCCGTCGGCTTCGCCTACGGCCAGCGCTTCGAGCGTGGTCTGCTCGACCCCGACGCCCCCGCCGGCACATCCCCGTTCGACCATAAGGTGTGGGTCATCTGCGGCGAAGGCGACGTCGAGGAGGGAGTCTCCTCCGAGGCCAGCTCGCTCGCCGGCAACCAGAAGCTCGGCAACCTCACCGTCATCTTCGACGCCAACCACATCCAGATCGAGGGCGACACCAAGCTCACGTTCTCCGAGGACATCCTCAAGCGCTACGAGGCGTACGGCTGGTACACCGACGAGGTGAGCTTCATCCAGTCCGACGGCTCCTACAAGGAGGACGTCCAGGCTCTGGCCGCCGCGCTCGACAAGGCCGCGAAGGTCACCGACCGCCCGAAGTTCATCAAGGTCGACACCCTCATCGCGTGGCCGACCCCCGGCAAGACGAACAATGAGGCCGCCCACGGCTCCAAGCTTGGCGCCGAGGCCGTCGCGGGGCTCAAGAAGCTTCTCGGCTTCGACCCCGACGTCGACTTCCCCGTCGACGAGGATGCCCTGGCCCATGCCCGCAAGGTCGCCGAGCGCGGCCTCGCCGCCCACAAGGCCTGGGACGAGAAGTTCTCCGCCTGGCGCAAGGCCAACCCCGACAAGGCCGCCCTGTACGACCGCATCAAGGCCGGCGAGCTGCCCGAGGGCTTCGACAAGGCCATCGACGACCTGGAGGCCGGACTCGAGCCCGGTTCCAAGGCCGCCACCCGCGCCTCCTCCGGTGCGGTGCTCAACGCCATCGCGGCCGTCATGCCCGAGCTGTGGGGCGGCTCCGCCGACCTCGGCGGCTCGAACAAGACGAACCTCAACGGCGCCAAGTCCTTCGGACCTTCCGCTGACGCCACCCGCACGTGGCCGGAGGTCTCCGAGTACGGCCGCCAGCTGCACTTCGGCGTGCGCGAGTTCGCCATGGGCGCCATCACCAACGGCATCCTGCTCGGCTCGGACACCCGCCCGTTCAACGGCACCTTCTTCCAGTTCTCCGACTACGAGCGCCCTTCGGTCCGTCTCGCGGCTCTGATGAAGATCCCCAACCTCTACGTGTGGACCCACGACTCCGTGGCCCTCGGCGAGGACGGACCGACGCATCAGCCGATCGAGCATCTGGCCGCGTTCCGCGCCATTCCGCAGCTCGAGGTCGTGCGTCCCGCCGACGCCTATGAGACCGCCGAGGCCTACCGCGCGTTCTTCGAGAAGAAGAACACGCTGCCCACCGCGATGATCCTCACCCGCCAGGGCGTGCCGGCCCTCGAGGAGACCAAGGCGAAGGCGAAGGAGGGTGTCCGCAAGGGCGCCTACGTCCTCGTCGACACCGAAGGCACCCCCGACGTCCTCATCATCCCCCCCCGCCCCGAGGTCCAGCGGGCCGGCCCCGGCCCGGACACGCAGCCCGGC
>CALEGL010000237.1 GCA_937876495.1 uncultured Bifidobacterium sp. | reverse complement strand
GGATGAGGATGGACGCCGCCCTCATCAGCGCCCCCGAGCTCAGCGAACTCCTCGAGCCCCTGAAGCGCGGGCAGCTGTGGGGATGGATGGCGCAGCTGTACTCCATCCGCTCCTCCGGATCATGGGGCGTGGGCGACTACGAGGACCTGAAGACCATGCTGGTCGATGCCAAGAGGAAAAGTGGCGCCGACTTCATCCTCGTCAATCCGCTGCATGCCGGCGAACCCGTGGCGCCGCTGACGCCGTCGCCGTATCTGCCCATTTCCCGGCGCTTCGTGAACTTCACCTACATCCGTCCCGAATCCATTCCCGAATACGCGTCCCTCGGTGATGACATGCGTCGCCAGGTCGCCGAGCTGCACGAGCAGGTGGAGCCGCTCAACGGCGATGCGCAGCTCATCGACCGCGACACGATGTGGCGTGTCAAGATGCGCGCCCTGTGGCTTATCTTCAAGGCGGGCCGCACGAAGGACAGGCAGGACGCCTTTGACGCCTTCCGTCGCTCGTGCGGCGAGGAGCTCGAGGCCTACGCGACCTGGTGCCTGTGCTATGACAAGTGGGGCGAGCCCGGGGAAAACGACGACGACTGGGAGTCTCGCTTCGACCGCGATTCGGACGAGGTCGCAGCCCTGCGCCGGCAGTACCCCGACACCCTCGACTTCTACCGCTGGCTGGAGTGGATCGCCACGGAGCAGCTCGAAGCGGCCCAGCAGGGCGCCCGTGACGCCGGCATGCAGCTGGGCATCATGGCCGACATGGCCGTCGGAGTCCATCCCGTCGGATCCGACGTGTGGTGGAACCCCGAGCGCTTCGCCAAGGGCGTCACCGTGGGCGCTCCGCCGGACTACTTCAACCAGCAGGGCCAGGACTGGAGCCAGCCGCCGCTCAACCCCATCGAGCTGGCGAACACCGGCTACACCGTGTACCGCGACATGGTCCATGGCATGTTCGCTAAGGCGGGGGCGGTGCGCATCGACCACATCCTCGGGCTGTTCCGGCTGTGGTGGATTCCCGGGGACCACACCGCCAAGCAGGGCGCGTACGTGTACTACGACTCCGAGGTCATGCTCGGTATCCTCGCCATCGAGGCCAGCAGGGTGCATGGCGTCGTCGTCGGCGAGGACCTTGGCGTCGTTCCCGACTACGTCGAGAGGTCCCTCGAAAGGCACGGTGTCTTCGGCTGCAACGTCGAATGGTTCGAGCAGAGGGACGGCGCCTTCCTGGCGCCGGGCACCTGGCGCCGGAACGCGCTGGCCTCCGTCAACACCCATGACCTGCCGCCGGCTGCGGGGTACCTCACCTACGAGCAGGTGAAGATCCGGCAGCGCCTCGGCCTGCTCACGACGTCCGTCGAGGAGTTCCAGGCCGACGCGGTCCGCGAGCACAACGCGATGATGACCATGCTCGTCGACAACGGTTTCCTCGACTCCGAGCTGCTCAAGGACGAGGATGCCAACCAGCAGCAGATCGTCGAGGCGTTGTATCGCGCGCTCAAGGCGGCTCCAAGCTATCTTCTCGCTGCGGCGGTCGTCGACGGGGTGGGGGAGAAGCGGACGCAGAACCAACCTGGCACCAACAACGAGTACCCGAACTGGCGGGTTCCGCTTGCCGATGCCAACGGCGACGTCGTTCCTCTGGAGAAGCTGTTCGACGAGCCGAGGATGCGCTCGCTGTCGGCGATCATGAACGCCTGAGTCCGTCCTTCCGGCACGTCCCCTTCTCACGCGTGCCGCAGAACGAAATCGGATGCCCGGGCCGTGTCGTAGACGACATGGTCCGGGCATCCGACGTGTTGCGGGAAGTCCAGAGCGGCGATATAGTAGAGGATTGTTGTGTTTCCCTCAGGGGTCCTTCAAAGCGCTTCCCACTCGCCATCGAGGACTTTCAGGGAGCCCACGGAAATAAGGTCCGCGCCATCCGGGTGAAAGCCCGTGCCGGGGCGGGTCTGGAACACAATAACGAGAAAAGGTACACCTGTGAAAACCTTCACACCGAAGCCGGCCGACCTGAGCCACGACTGGTACGTCGTCGACGCCACGGACGTGGTGCTCGGACGTCTGGCCACCCAGGTCGCCACGCTGCTGCGCGGAAAGAACAAGCCCTCCTTCGCCCCACATGCGGACTCGGGCAACCATGTCATCGTCATCAACGCCGCCAAGGTCGCGCTGACGGGCAACAAGCTCGGCAAGGAGCTGTATTCGCATTCGGGCCGTCCCGGCGGACTGCGTCGTGACACCTACGCGAAGCTGCTGGTCACCGATCCGGAGCGTCTCATCGTCTCCGCGGTCCGCGGCATGCTTCCCAAGAACCGTCTGTCGGGCGTCCAGCTCGCGCGTCTGAGGGTCTTCGCCGGCGCGGAGCATCCTCATACGCCTCAGAAGCCCACGAACTTCGAGATCACTCAGGTCTCGCAGCAGGCCAAGTGAGTCGAAGGGAGAACATGACCATGGCTGACAGCACCATCACCGCCGCCGAAGACACCGAGGAGACGGTGACCTCCTATACCACCGAAACCAATTCCGGCGAAGGCACCGGCACCTCCGCGGTCGAGCCGGGCTACGGCACCGGCCGTCGCAAGGAGGCCATCGCCCGCGTGCGCCTCGTCCCCGGAAGCGGAAACTGGACCATCAACGGACGCAGCCTCGAGGACTACTTCCCCTCGAAGCTTCTGCAGCGCGAGGTCAACTCGCCGATCGTCCTGCTCAAGCTTGAGAACCGCTTCGACGTCATCGTCCTCGTCGAGGGCGGTGGCACGACCGGTCAGGCAGGCGCCATCCGCCTCGGCGTGGCCCGCGCCCTCAACGCCATCGACCGCGACGCCAACAGGGCCTCCCTGAAGAAGGCCGGGTTCCTCACCCGCGACGCCCGCGTCGTGGAGCGCAAGAAGGCCGGTCTGCACAAGGCACGTCGCGCTCCGCAGTTCTCGAAGCGCTGACGCGTTCCGTCCGCATACGAAGCCCTCGACCATCCGGTCGGGGGCTTCGTCGTTCCGTCGTCGCTTCGCATCCCGTCCCTGCTCCCCGTTTCGCCGGAACCGCGTCTCGGGGGCCTCTTCTCTCTCGCCGCCCGCCGGCGGCGGCCTCCGGCGGGCGTGCTCCCCCTCGTCCTTCGGAGCCATCTCCATGGACCGTGTCCCGGACCAGGGTCCGGATCGTTTCCGGCATTTTCGCTCGAAACCGAACAATCCGCGTTCATCCCCGCACATCGCCCTCACCCTTTCCCCCATGAAACGCTCAATTTCCCGCATCGCGGATGTCGTAGGGCGTATCGGTTAGATTGTGAGGCAGGTCACAGAACACGTGACGATTCCGGACCGGCCGACGTGATGAGCCGACCGGTCACAATCCAAGGAGGACTGCAGTGGCAGACGAACATCGCGACGCCCCGAAGGGGAAGCCGACTCCCGAGGAGATTCAGAAGCAGGCCGAGGCCGAGGTCGACGTCCTCGTCGACAAGGCGCTCAAGGCGCTGAAGGCCTTCGAGAAGCTTGACCAGAAGCAGATCGATCACATCGTCGCCAAGGCGTCCATCGCGGCGCTGAACAAGCATCTGGTGCTCGCCAAGATGGCGGTGGACGAGACCGGGCGCGGACTGGTCGAGGACAAGGCGACGAAGAACATCTTCGCCTGCGAGCATGTGACGAACTATCTGGCAGGGCAGCGCACGGTCGGCATCATCCGGTCCGATGACATCCTCGGCATCGACGAGGTCGCGGAGCCCGTGGGCGTCGTGGCCGGCGTCACCCCCGTGACGAATCCGACGTCGACGGCGATCTTCAAGTCGCTGATAGCGCTCAAGACCCGGTGCCCCATCATCTTTGGCTTCCATCCCTTCGCGCAGAAGAGCTCCTCGGCTGCCGCGCGCATCGTCAGGGACGCGGCGATCGCCGCAGGCGCACCCGCCGACTGCATCCAGTGGATCGAGCATCCCTCGATCCAGGCCACCGGCGCCCTGATGAAGCATCCGGGCGTGGCTACGATTCTGGCCACCGGAGGCCCCGGCATGGTCAAGGCCGCCTACACCTCCGGCAAGCCCGCCCTCGGCGTCGGTCCGGGCAACGCCCCGGCGTACGTGGACGTGGACGTGGACGTGGCGCGCGCCGCCAACGACCTCGTGCTCTCCAAGCACTTCGACTACGGCATGATCTGCGCCACGGAGCAGGCGATCATCGCCCGCAAGGAGGTCTATGCCCCGCTCGTCACCGAGCTCAAGCGCCGGAAGGCGTACTTCGTCAACGACGAGGAGAAGGCCAAGCTCGAGAAGTACATGTTCGGCTGCACCGCCTACTCGGGCGGAACGCCGAAGCTCAACTCGGTCGTCCCCGGCAAGTCGCCGCAGTTCATCGC
>CALEGL010000236.1 GCA_937876495.1 uncultured Bifidobacterium sp. | reverse complement strand
GGGTCAGCGCGCGGCGGCGCCCGATTCGTGACTGGCAGCCGGCCCCGGCGGGGGCTGTCTCCGCCCCGGCGCACCCGAGCCCCTGGTGCGCGTGATGGCCGAGGCCGCCACCCAGGAGCGGGCCGACGAGGTCTGCCGGCGTCTGGCCGCCGTCGTCGCCACCGAGCTGGCGCTGTGAGCGTCCGGGGGCATCCTAGCGCGCATGGCGGGCCAGGATGCACCCGGATGGACGGAGACGGTGGCGGCAACGGCAGCGCAGACGGCACCGACAAGGCAGATGGCAACGGGAAGCATGAGGAGTGAGGAGAGGACCACGACGGGAAAGACGGAGAAGCGCACGGAATTCGGCGCGCATGCGAGGATCGACGCGGAGCTCAACTCCGCGGTGGAACGGCTCATCGCCACGGGCGGCAAGGATGGCATCCTGCCGATCGTGCAGGCGGGGGAGCCGGTGCTTCGGCAGAAGGCCGTGGCCTATGACGGGCAGCTGTCAGCGAAGACGCTGGAGAGACTCGTGAAGGTCATGCGGACCACCATGCTCGAGGCCCCCGGCGTGGGTCTTGCGGCCCCGCAGATCGGGCTTGGGCTGGCCTTCGCCGTCATCGAGGACCATGCGCGCGATGACGAGGACGACCCGCGGGAGATCGCCGACCTGCCGTTCCACGCCATCATCAACCCCTCCTACGAACCCGTGGGCGAGGAGACGCGCAGCTTCTACGAGGGATGCCTGAGCTTCGACGGCTACCAGGCTGTGCGCCGGCGCTGGCTGGACGTGGTCGCCCGCTGGCAGGACGAGGACGGGAAGTCCCATGAGGAGCGGCTGCATGGATGGCCGGCCCGCATCTTCCAGCATGAGACTGATCATCTCAGCGGCGAGCTGTACATCGACAAGGCCGAGATCCGATCCCTGACCACGTACGAGAACCTCGAGGACTACTGGTGTGAGGACCCGGTGCCGAAGGCCGCGGCCGAGCAGCTGGGATTCGAGCTGTAGCGGGTTCGACGATCGTTGGTTCCGGCTCGTCGGACGGGATCTGGTCGTCCGTCAGTCCTGGCCGACGGCGAAGTCCTTCAGCCATCCGGCCAGCTTCTCGCGCGAGGAGCTCAGGGGCAGAAGACGCTCGGCGAGACGTCCGGCTTCGGCGCGGCCGAAGGCGCCGGCGTAGCGCTTCATGGCGTGGATGATGCGCGAATCCGTGACCTTCGGGTCGTCCAGTCCCTGCAGCTCCGGCCCGTCCAGACCGACGCCGCCGAGGATGGCGCGCCGCGCCTCGTCGGGATGCGTGCCGGCGAAGACGGGGGCGAGCGTGAGCCGGGCGCCGGGGAAGCGTCGCACGTAGCGCCATGCCTCCCCGGACAGTCCGTTGTCGATCAGCAGCCGCTCGTAGGTGGCGTTGCGGGTGCGGCGGCCGCGTCCGTCGGCGTACTCGCGCACGATGGCCTTCACCTGACTCGGCCAGTCCGCTCCGCTGATCCGTCGGAGCGTCTCGAGCATGTCCGTCTGTCGGCGTCGCGGACCGGCGTCGATGATGCGGCGGCGGTATCCGGCGCACAGCTCGTCGATGCGTCCGCCGCCGGCTAGGGCGAGGTCATGCAGGGACTCCCATCCGCGCGGCACCAGAGCCGTTGGGAAGAGGACGGGCGTCATGTCCGGATGATTGTGCACGATTCCGCCGCTGAACCCGACGAGCTCGTCCCAGCGCTGCTGGGAGATGAGCCGCGCGGCGTAGGCGTCGGCCATGGCCGGAATGTTCCTGTTGTCGACCAGCAGCCGGTCGGCCGCCTCGTCCTCGCCGCCGAGGCGCAGAAGGTCGTGGCGGAGCAGGAGCACGGAGCGGTCGAAGCGCGCCCGCGCCCGACGCATGCAGGCCCGCAGCGTGAGCGTCTCGCCGTCGCGCAGCACGACCGTGGAGTCCGGGGCGGAGCCGTTGACGCCGGCCTCCATCTCGTCCATGGCGTGGGTGGCGCGCGCGAGGGCCTCATAGGCGATGACACGGGTGTCGTCCCATCGGGCGAAGGACAGCCCGCAGGAGAGCACCATCGTCAGCTGCACGGGGTTGAGGCGCATGGGGCCGCTGCAGGCGGCGTCGACGAGCATCGCCATCGCCTGGGCCGAGGTCGCCATGTCGGCGTGCTCGGCTAGGGAGTGGAAGTACAGGCGGATCTGCTGGATGAGGCGGATGAGGTAGTCAAACACCTCGTTGTCGTCGTCGTTGACCCGGCTGATGAAGTCCACGGTGGCGTCAAGCGCCAGGGTGAGATTGCGGGCGGAGTCCATCCAGCGCGAGCTCGACAGCGCGTTGCCGACGACGGCGTCCACCCCGGCCAGCGCTTGGGTGTCCATGCGGAAGACGGGCAGGTCGGCCGAGTCCTCGCCGTCGTGGATGTCGTCGTCCTCGGGATTCCAGTCGGGGATCCGGTCGGAGTCGGCGTCGGTGGCATCGTCCGCGTCCTCGTCGCCGTTCTCGTCATCGACGGCGGAGTCCAGCGCCTCGAAGTACCAGGTCATGGGGATGTCCATCATGTCGGAGGCGTCCTCGGGGGATGCCACCGCGCAGTCGCGCCGGTGCTCGTCGTCGATGGCGCAGATGTCCGGGATGAGATGGTTCCACAGGAAGGTCGGTCCCTCGAGTCCTCCCATGCCGACGATCACCTGGCCGACGAAGACCTCGAGGTCGTGGACGGCCTCGCGAGGGTCGGAGGAGAACTTCAGGGACGGGTCGGTGGGATGCAGCTGGGCGACGCTGGCGGCGACGGGGGAGAGGGCGCAGAGGTTCTCGAACTCGTCAGGATCCCTCCAGGAGTCCTCGGCATGGGCGGGATCGTGCGTTTCCGGATGGTGCCCTGTCCTGTCGTCCTGACTCTTGTCATGCCGTGTCTTGTCATCCCGCGTCTGATCGTGCCGTGTCCCATCATGGGATGGGACGGCATGGGAGTCGGGGTCACGCGAATCCGCGTCATGGACGGGGTCGCGGCGTGCGGCGTCGCGAGAGGAACCCCCGTTCTTGGGCGTCCCCGGGCCCTTCCCGCCCGAATCGGCCGCGTCCCCGGAGGGATGTCGTGCATCATCCGGCATGATGTCCTCGTTCCTGGTGAGCGTCAGTGATGAATCGTCTGCTGGCCGTACGCCCCACCTTATCCCGGTCCTGACGACGGTGCGGGGTGTGTCCGCAGACCGCGGAGAGACGAAACGCGCTCCGACGATGGTCGGAGCCGCCGTGGGCGAGACGGACGTGCCGGGCGGCGTGCGGGGTCAGTCGGCTCCTGTGACGACATCGGTCGCCGTCAGGACGTCTCTCGCCCTGATCAGTCCTGACCCAGTGCGGCCGCGGCGTCGGAGATCTTCGTGGCGGTGGAGTCGAGGGTGGACACGGCCTTCTTCACGGCGGCGCTGGGGGAGGTCCCCTTCAGGGCGTCGGCGCCCGTGCCGATGTTTCGTCCCGTGGCCAGCAGAGCCTTGAGCGAAAGGATTCTCGCCGTGGACGCGGTGCTTCCGTCGGCATTGGTCTCGGCCGAATCGAGGGCCTTGTTCCCGGCTGCGATCGCCTCATCAAGGCGCATGCGGGCCGTGGTCAGAGAGGAGGAAAGCTCGGAGGCGGCCCTGGCCTTCTGATAGTCGCGCAGCTGCGTATCGAAGGCGGTGAGGGTGTTGCCGAGCATGTCGGCGCGGGTGGTCATGGTGTGTGTGGAGAACCGTATGGAGGAGACGTCGGACCAGGAGGCGCATTCGGGCTCGCCGGCGGCCATCGCGCCGGCGGCGCGGTTGCGTGACTGGGAGACGGCCGTGAGCAGCGAAGAACCTTCGGATGTCTCGTCGAATCCGGCGGTGACGCTCAGTTTGTTGAGGTCGGCGACGCGCACGGATGTGCGGTCGGCCTTCGAGACGAGATCCGAGATGCGGTCGCGCTGATCGGTCCATGAATTCAGGGCCGTCGAACAGGCCGAGGCGAGGCGGTGACGCGCGATGGCGTTGGGCACGAGGCTGGCAAGCAGTGCGGCGACTGCCACGATCGCCACGACGAGAAGCACGATTCGATGGGCGGGAATCGGACGACGGGGACATGGAGCCTCCAAGAAGGGGGCGGATGCGCGCCGGGCGGCGAGGAATGCCGCTCCATGGATTCCGGTGCCGGTCGCACGACCCGCGGTCGTGACGGTGGGGAAGACCTCCGTCGGCGTTTCGTCCCTGTTGACCATGACGGTCACGCTCCTCGTCATTCGCTCTCCCGGCGGTTCCGCTGCGGTGTCGTGCGTCATTCCGGGGGAACGCGCACGTTCCACGGCCCATCCTAGATAGTCCCAACCGGACATGGTCGGCGTCTCGCCGGTTTTGGCCATTTCGCCATGCGGAATTCGCTCGGCGTTCATCTGGCTCGTCGTGCTTCTCGGGGAGGGATGGAGGGGTGGAGGAGTCTCTGGCGGTGCATGGCGTGCGCCGGATTCTGATGCTGCTCGGAGGTTCCTGTGATGG
>CALEGL010000235.1 GCA_937876495.1 uncultured Bifidobacterium sp. | reverse complement strand
CCATGCGGCGATGCCGTAATGCCGGAGTCTCCGACGTACCGCCGATTCATGCGACGTTGCAGCCTGAGCCCCTCATATGTTTATGGCTACGGAAAGGTCGACTGCGTGCGATCCAACGCCCGTTCGCAGGGGTCTCCACGGTCCATGTCGTGACGAATGGCCTTGGGGGGCCGTGGCCGCGATGCGTTTTTCCTGCGCAACTGAATCATAGGGACGAATCGATGATATCGCCAACGGAGAATCCATATTCGTCCGGTGTTAGCTTTCTGGAGCGCGGTTTTTTTATGTATCCATTCGACATGATTATTCCTGTGGCCAAATGGATGAGGGTGATGCGCGGGGTGATATCGCGGGTGATGTCGTCACTGGGAATAAAGACATCTATGCGTCCGGGGTAATCGGCTTTCAATCGTCCGTAATTACGGTGCTACACTTCAATCACTGCGAGTGTTATTCTCCGGAAATGATGAAAAGGTTGCTATGAATTCCAATGGAACGCAAGGCAACCAATAAGCGACCGACGATAAATCGCATGAGTCTATTCCCCGGATGATTCACGAATGGACGTGGATTCGTTCCGGGAACGATGAAAGGAAAATATATGGCAGTCCTTCAGGGATTCGAAGAGGTGAGTTTGGCGGCTCCGGTCGCCAAGGTGACGATGACGGTGACGGAGTCCGCGGTGCGCTTCAACAAGGCCACGGCCGAGGTGCTCGGATTCCCCGCCTATGTGAAGGTGCTGGTCAATCCCAAGACGAAGCAGATCGCGCTGGAGCCCTGCACCGGCCGAGAGGCGAATGCCGTGAAGTTCAGCAAGCCCGAGGGCAGGCAGAAGGCCTCCGTGAGCGTGCGTGTTCCGGCGCTTATCGTCGCGATTCTGAAGTTCTTCAAACTCGCCGCGGCTCCCGAGGGTGAGATCTCCTATCAGCTCGTTCCCGGTACCGTGCATGAGGACGAGAAGGTCGTCGTCTTCGACGCCTCCGACGCCAAGGCCGGCACCATGAAGCGCCGCGGTCGCAAGAAGGCCGCCGAGGAGTGACGGGGATGGAACCGGATTCCCGGTATTCGTCATTGGTGTTTGACGGAATCCGTTGATACAAGGCCTGCCATCCAATTGGAGATGGCGGGCCTTTCCGTCTCTCTGCCCCTTGCACTGATGGAATGAATCGCATGGAGCTCATTCCTCGGGTGCAGGAGGAAGTCATCTACCGGATGGGATGCGCGAATGCTCGCATATGACGCCTGATCATGCGGATTCGGTCCGGCGTCGCTCCGGCTGTCTGGCATCAGTCGCTGATTCCGTCGAGAAACCCCTTCATGGCCTTCCACACCGTATACGACTGAGGGTATTGGAAATCGAACTGGAATTCGTGCGGCAGCTTCGGGGCATCGGGGAAGAACGAGGAGTCGACGTGCACTCCGAGTCCCGTCAGCCGCGTGACGAGCTTCTCTCCCTGTTCGGGGAAGGACAGATAGTTCCCGTCCGTCACGTAGGTGGGTGGGAAATGCTTCGACAGATGGTTGGCGATGGACGCCTGAGACATCTCCCTGCTGTTCCTCCAGTCGCGCCGGCCCAGATACCCCCATCCGATGGTGTTGATGAACCAGCGTTCGATCGCCGAATCGTCCTTCGTCGCCGAGGATTCCAGATCGTACGGACCGCAGAAGAGAATCAGTCCTTCGATGGGATTCGTCATCATCGGCACCGTGATTCCGGTGAGCGCGCGGTAGCCGGGCGTGGTCTGGAGCGCCGCGAACTGCGCTGCTATCTGGGCGCCCGCCGAATCCCCGCCGAGAAGTATTCGACTGGAGTCCAGGCCGTATTCGTCGGCGATGTCCGCCACGTGGCTGACCATCTCGCCGAGCTGGACGACGGGGGTGGGATACGTGGCGTCCGGGGCATAGTCGTAGTTCATGGCCACCACGGCGTACCCCTGGTCGGCGAGCAGCGTGCCGTACGTCGACAGGCTCGACTTGTCGCCGGTGATGAACCCGCCTCCATGCACCCAGATAATGACGGGAAGGCCGTTCTTCGAATCGGCATCCGCCCCGTCGTCTTTGGCGCCCCGCGCGAATCCCGTCGTCTCCGGAAGGTACAGGTCGAAGGTGTTGCGTCCGGCCGTGGAGGGATACGTCAGGTCATGATGCACGGTGACGCGTGATTCCGCGTCGGCGAACCCCGTGGGCGGTGTTCTGCCGCGGTCGATGAAGGCGAGGCGCAGCAGCAGGATCGACGGGACCACGCTCACGCTGAAGGCGACGCCCGTCAGCGTCCCCAAAGCAAGGAGCGCAACAATCATGATGACGAGAATCCCTTGAATCCGATGCCGGGGTCTGCGTCCGGCGCCATCCGGCGCCGTTCCGGCCGCATCTTCTTTGGCCGCACCTGATTCGCCTTTCATGCGGCCATCGTATGACGGGGCGGATTCGCGACGGTTGCCTCCGTCGGATTATTTCCGAAGGCTGAGGAGCAGCCCGAGGAAAGGCCGATGTCAGAGCCTGCCACTGAGCGTCGTTCGGCTGTCAGGCGTCGTCAGGTCTCGGATGATGATTCGGCGTCGGGCACCGAGGATCATGAACGTCACGATGGCCTCGGCCTTTGACGCGCCAAGCGTCAGCAGCAGGACCAGACCCACACGGAAGGCATGGGGAATCGTGCCGATGACGATGACATGTCTGATGACGGGCCACATGATGCG
>CALEGL010000234.1 GCA_937876495.1 uncultured Bifidobacterium sp. | reverse complement strand
TCGTCACCCACGAAATGGGCTTCGCCCGTCAGGCCGCGGACCGGGTGGTCTTCATGGCCGACGGGGAGATTCTTGAGGAAGGCACTCCAGAAGAGTTCTTCGATCACACGAAAACCGATCGCGCCAAGGACTTCCTGGGCAAGATCCTCGCCCACTAGGCGTTTTCGCCGGCGATCGTCGCCTCACCTCATTCAGGGACAGACAACAGGAAGAAAAGAGAGAGATCAATGAGAAGTTTCGCACAGAAGGCGCTGGCCGTGGCGGCTGCCGTATCAGCGGTCGCCTCGCTGACCGCATGCGGGGGATCCTCAGCCGCGACGGATTCCGGCGGCAAGAAAATCACCATAGGAATCAAGTTCGACCAGCCCGGACTGGGCTTCAAACAGGGCAGCAGCTATACCGGGTTCGATGTGGATGTCGCCAGGTACGTGGCCAAGGATCTGGGGTACAGCGACAGCCAGATCGTGTGGAAGGAGGCCCCGTCGAAGCAGCGCGAGGCCCTGCTCCAGAACGGTGACGTCGACATGGTCGTGGCCACGTACACGATGAACAAGCCCCGTTCCAAGGTCATCGACTTCGCCGGCCCCTACTTCGTGGCGGCGCAGGACATCCTCGTGCGTTCGGACGAGAAGGACATCACCGGCCCCAAGACCCTCAACGGCAAGAAGCTGTGCTCGGTCACGGGATCCAACTCGGCGGAGCGCGTCAAGGAGGAGTACTCCAACAAGGTGCAGCTCATGGAGCAGTCCGGATATGCGGAATGCGTCACCGCCCTCATCTCCGGAACCGTGGACGCCGTGACGACGGACGACATCATCCTCGCCGGACTCGCCGCGGCCAAGGGCAACGGACAGCTCAAGGTCCTCGGCACGCCCTTCTCCGAGGAACCGTACGGAATCGGCGTGAAGAAGGGAAGAACGGCCCTCGTCAAGAAGATCAACAAGGCCATCGAGGAGATGATCGCCGACGGGTCATGGAAGAAGGCCGTGAACGCAGCGACCAAGGGGACGGGATACACGCCCAACTCCGAATACAATCCGCCGACCAAGATCGGCGACAAGAGCTGGATCCAGGATCTGTGACCGCATTCCTCCGGGTTGCCATGGTCCGTCCGCGTCGGCCCGGAGGGAGATCCGCCTCGCGTGGACGGTCATGACGACGGACGGCGTGGATATCTGAAGGAAGGGATGTGAGGACGTTGTCGGAATTCCTGGAGCTTTTCTCCCGGTACGACGTTCCGGGGGCATTCGCTGTGAACATCGAGCTCACCCTGTGGAGCGCACTGTTCTCGTTCGTCATCGGCGTCGTGCTCGTGGTCCTGCGCATATCGCCCGTGCCCTCGCTGCGGTCCTTCGCCACGGGCTATGTCGAGCTGTTCAAGAACATCCCTCTGACGATCATCATGGTGTTCATGGTCCTCGGGGCGTTCGGGCAGCTCAAGTTCCAGTTCTCCGACAACTTCGACACCAATTTCTTCTGGCTGGCCGTCACGGGCCTGTCCCTGTACACCGCGGCCTTCGTCTGTGAGTCGTTGAGGGCCGGGATCAACACCGTCCCGGTTGGCCAGGCCGAGGCGGCCCGGTCCCTCGGCCTGGGGTTCCTGCAGTCGACGACGATGATCATCCTTCCGCAGGCGTTCCGGGGGTCGGTGGCGCCCTTGGGCAACACCCTCATCGGTCTGATCAAGAACACTACGGTGGCCGCCGCGGCCTCCGTCTCGACGGAGACGTCGAGCCTGATGAGCACGATGATCGAATTCAATGCGAATCTCGTTGTCGAGATCTTCCTCATCTTCGCCATGGGATACGTCATCCTGATCATCCCCGTGGGACTGCTGACGACATGGCTCTCCCGCCGACTGGCCGTCAGACGATAGGAGGGGAACGATGACCAAGCGATCGTCAGCGGCGACTTCGGCGCCGCTTCGCGAGGAGTCCCTGCTTTTCGACGTCCCGGGCCCGCGGGCTCGTCGCCGGATCCGGATCGCCAACGGCGTGGGGATCGTCGGGCTGCTGGCTCTTCTGGCCCTGGTGCTTATGCGCCTGGCGAATCCGCCCCAGGGTCAGAACCAGCTGAGCTGGATCCTGTGGGGGCCCGCCCTCGGCTGGAGCGCGTGGAGGGACTTCTATCTCCCCGGCCTGTGGGCGACGCTGCTCGCCTCCATGGTGGCCGTCGCGGGTTCCGTGCTGTTCGGCGTTCTCTTCGGGATGGGGCGACTGTCCCATATCGCGCCGTTACGATGGGTGTCGGCCGTCATCGTCGAGTTCTGCCGGGCGGTTCCCGTGCTGATGTTCATGATCTTCCTGTGGCGCTGGTTCGCCTTCTCGCACCTCGGCGGAGACGTGGCCTTCGACGCTGTCGTCTGCGCCCTGATCCTCTCCAACGGGTCGGTCATCGCCGAGCTGGTCCGATCCGGGGTCTGCAATCTTCCGCGCGGGCAGAGGGAGGCGGCTCGGTCCTTGGGCATGAGCCCGACCAGATCCCTGCTCAGCGTCGAAATCCCCCAGGCGTTCATCGCCATGCTCCCGGCCATCATCACCCAGGTGGTCATCGTCCTCAAGGACACGGCGCTCGGCTACATCATCACCTACACGGATCTGCTCCAGGAGTCGCGGCGTCTGGGATCCATGTACTTCAACATCCTGCAGACGCTGCTTGTGGCCTCCGTCATCTACTTCGTCCTGTGCTTCCTGCTGCAAAGGGTGGAGGAGTGGGTTCCGGGACATATGCGGCGGCGCATGGCGGCAGAGGAATCGGGAGACTGACCGGATTGCGACCCGGGCGGGCCGTGGAC
>CALEGL010000233.1 GCA_937876495.1 uncultured Bifidobacterium sp. | reverse complement strand
GAGCTCGCGGCCGCTGCGGTGACGGCCCCGAGCGCGGTGATCGGTATCTTCAGGGAGAGACTGCGGCGGCCAGTCCGGGGAGCGGCCGGCCGGGCCGTCGGACCCATCCGGGGCGGCTCCGGGACGAGCGGCGGTTCGGCGGGGGACGGGGGGACGGCGGCCGGCGGGGCGGAATAGCCCTCGGGATGGTGACCGGCTGCGCGGGTCGGGAGGCCGCGGCGTAGGTGGAGATTTCCACCCCTTTCCTCGGTCCGGGAACTGGGCCGGCGGCCGCGTGCGATACTGGTGCCTATGCAGATCAGACCCGGATCGATGTTCCCTCTGGGAGCAAGCTACGACGGTGCAGGCGTGAATTTCGCCCTCTTCTCACAGGTTGCCGACAAGGTGGAGCTCTGCCTCTTCGATGATCAGGACCACGAGACCCGCATCGAGATGACCGAGCAGAACTCGTACGTCTGGCACAACTACATCCCCGGCATCCAGCCCGGACAGCTGTACGGATATCGCGTCTACGGGCCCTACGACCCGGCGCACGGGCTTCGCTGCAACCCCAGCAAGCTGCTGCTCGACCCCTACGCCAAGGCCATCGAAGGCAACATCGACGGCGATGAGAGCCTGTACTCCTACTGGTTCAACAACCCCGAGGACCTGCAGTCCATGAACACCCTGGACTCCGCCGCCCATACGATGAAGGCGGCCGTCGTCAATCCGTACTTCGACTGGGGAAGCGACCAGCATCCCTTCATCCCGTACCACGACTCCGTCATCTACGAGGCGCATGTGCGGGGGATGACCAATCTCAATCCGCGCGTCCCCCCGGACCTGCGCGGCACCTACGCCGGACTCGCGCATCCGGCCGTCATCGACTACCTGCACAAGCTCGGGGTCACCGCCATCGAGCTCATGCCGATCCACCAGTTCGTCAACGATTCGTTCCTCCAGCAGAAGGGGCTGAGCAACTACTGGGGGTACAACACCATCGGCTTCTTCGCGCCACAGAACTCCTATTCGAGCTCCGGGCAGCGCGGCGAGCAGGTCAACGAGTTCAAGGCCATGGTCAAGGCCTATCATCGCGCCGGCATGGAGGTCATCCTCGACGTCGTCTACAACCACACCGCGGAGGGCAACGACCGCGGGCCCACGCTGAGCTTCCGCGGCATCGACAACAAGTCCTACTACCGTCTCGTCGACGGCGACGAGCAGCACTACTTCGACACCACCGGAACCGGCAACTCGCTGCTCATGCGCTCGCCGCACGCCCTGCAGCTCATCACCGACAGCCTGCGCTACTGGGTGACGGAGATGCACGTCGACGGCTTCCGCTTCGATCTGGCGGCCACGCTGGCCCGTCAGTTCCAGGAGGTCGACAAGCTCTCCGCCTTCTTCGACATCGTCGAGCAGGACCCGGTGATCTCGCGCGTCAAGCTCATCGCCGAGCCGTGGGATCTGGGCTCAGGCGGCTACCAGGTGGGTGGCTTCCCGTCGAGCTGGTCGGAATGGAACGGCCGCTACCGCGACTGCGTGCGTGACTTCTGGCGCTCGCAGCCCTCCACGCTTCCGGAGTTCGCCAGCCGCCTCATGGGCAGCTCGGACCTCTACCAGCAGAACGGCCGCCGGCCCGTCGCCTCGGTGAACTTCATCACCGCGCATGACGGCTTCACCATGAACGACCTCGTGAGCTACAACGAGAAGCACAACATGGCCAACGGCGAGGACAACCGGGACGGCGAGAGCAACAACCGCTCGTGGAACTGCGGCGTGGAGGGACCGACGGACGAGCCGGACGTCATCGAGCTGCGCCGGCGTCAGATGCGCAACTTCTTCGCCACTCTGCTCGTCAGCCAGGGCATCCCCATGATCTGCGGCGGCGACGAGGTGGCCCGCACGCAGCAGGGCAACAACAACGCCTACTGCCAGGACAACGAGATCTCCTGGACGAACTGGGAGGCGAGCCCGGCGCGCAAGGACCTGCTCGATTTCGTCTCCAAGCTCATCCATCTGCGTCTCGACCATCCCGTGCTGCACCGGCGTCGCTTCTTCACCGGCCGCGAGCCCGGCGACGACAAGGACAAGATCCCGCAGGTCGAATGGTTCGACCATGACGGGCGGATCATGGATATGGAGGACTGGCAGAACACGCATGCCTTCTCCGTGATGATCTTCCTCAACGGATCCGACATCCCCGAGGTCGACTGGTACGGCAACAGGATGGTCGACAACGACTTCATCCTCATCTTCAACGCGCACTACGAGCCGATTATGTTCACTCTTCCCGACGAGCGCTACGGCAGCAAATGGCAGCTCGTCGTCGACACGCACAACCCCAAGGGGCCGGAGCTCAGCTACGAGGCCGGTTTCGCCATCACCGCACAGTCCCGCAGCTTCCTGCTGCTGCGCAGCGCCGCGAAGCCGGAGCAGCCCGTCGAGTTCTAGGGGGTCCGCTCGTGCATGCGGCCGCTTGCGCATGCAGACAGGGCGGCAGCGGCCGGCATCCGACCGACGGCCGGCTCCCTACCGGTTCCGTGTGCCCGCCGGTCCCTGCGGCAGCCGTCCCTGCGGCAGAACGCGCAGCCTTTCGATGATCTCCTGCCCGGCATTTGCGGCGGACGGTCCTCCGGCCGTGACGCTCCCCTCGGCGGCGGACGCCGTCCCGTCCCTCGCGGAGACGGCGGGCCCACCACGAGGGACGGAATCCGCGGATTCCACGGAACCCACTGACTGGGCGGCGATGAGGCTGCCCTCCACGCGGTCGGCCTCGATGGCGGCTATCTGCCGTGAGAAGACGATGAACCATCCGAGGAACAGGATTCCGGCCAGGCCCTCGACGGTCGTGAGCGTGGTGCGCCCGGCGAGCCACAGGCCTCCTGACACCGCGCAGAGGGCTATGGCCGCGTCGGAGATGACGTAGACGACGCGCGAGAGCTGCGGGGCCAGCCATGGCAGGGCGAGGAAGAGGATGCCCATGATGCCGGGAAGGCTGCGGGCGGAGACGTTGTGCAGGATGGGATGCGGCGTGTAGCGGAAGACGCCCACGCCGATGAACGCGACTCCGGACAGCATGAGCAGCGTCGTGAGGATGCCCGTACGCAGGGGGAAATGCCTGGGCTCGCCGGAGTCCGTTGCGCTCCCGTCGCGCATCCGGTGGAGCCTATGCGTGGTGACAAGCTCCGTGACGGCGAAGTAGCTGATGATGATGACGCAGACGCCGGCGAGGATGAGGGTGGAGTTGAACATCCGCGCGGCGAAGGTGGTGCGGTCGCCGAGCTGGGAGAAGTTGTTGCCCGACCAGTACGGATCGTCGCTCGTCAGACCCGCCGTGCTCACGCCGGAGACGACGAACAGCGGCAGGAGCCCGGCCAGGGTCTTGGCGTCCATGAGCTCGGCCTGGACGAAGGTGAGATAGCCGCTGATGGCGGCGAATCCGGCGCACAGGCCGGTGAGGAAGTCGTTGACGGACCGGCCGAAGAGGTAGTTCATCATGCGCAGCGTCATGAAGGACGTGAAGAACAGCGTGGCGGCGTACACGGTGGACAGGGCGAGGATCTCGATGATGCGGCGGATGGGCGCGAGCCATCCGTAGCGCAGGTTCCAGGAGCGCGATTCGCGGGCGTAGCCGATGGCGAAGGAGACGGTTCCGCAGACGGCGATGATGCCGGAGCAGGCCATGTACAGGCGCTGGCTCACCTGCCAGATGGCGGGGGCGTAGCGCAGGAAGATCGTCATGCCCGTCCATCCGACGAGCGCGCAGACGAGGCTGGAGATGAGCCCGGCCGCCTCGGCCCGCTGATGACGTCCCATGCTGCCTCCCCGCTCGTGGCCAGTCTACCGGCCGGGGGAGTCCGGGGCTGGTGATGTCCATGCCGGGTTCCGTCGGATCTGCCTGTTCTCCTTCCGCGTGGTGATCTTCCGCCCATCGTGGTGACGTTCCGATCTTCGTGGAGTCGCTTCCCGTTCCTGCGTGCCGCCTTCCCGGTCTGCGCCCTCCTCTGCGGTAGTATGGTCAACCGTGCCCTGCAGAGGGCTTCGGGCCGTAGCGCAGCTTGGTAGCGCGCCTGCTTTGGGAGCAGGATGTCGCGGGTTCAAATCCCGCCGGCCCGAC
>CALEGL010000232.1 GCA_937876495.1 uncultured Bifidobacterium sp. | reverse complement strand
CGACGTCAGTGAGGATGACGAGCTTGCGGGCGCCCAGGGCCGCGGCCAGGGCCGCGGCCGCCGAGTCGGCGTTGATGTTGAGCACCCTCGTGGCGTCATCCTCGTCAGGGGCGACCGAGGAGACGACCGGGATGCGGCCCGCCGCGATGAGGTCCTCGACCGCCGAGGCGTCGACGCTCACCACGTCACCGACCAGACCGATGTCCGTCGCGACGCCGTCGATGACCGGATGCCTCGTGGCGGCCGAGAACAGGCCTCCGTCCTCGCCGGACAATCCCACGGCGAAGGGGCCATGCGTGTTGATCAGCCCCACGAGCTCGCGGGAGACCTTGCCGGTGAGCACCATGCGCACGACGTCCATCGCCTCCGGGGAGGTGACCCTCAGCCCCCCGCGAAACTCCGATCTGATGCCGAGGGCCTTGAGCATGCTGGAGATCTGCGGTCCGCCGCCATGGACGACGACGGGATGCAGACCCACCTGCCGCAGGAAGACCATGTCCTCGGCGAAGCAGGCCTTGAGATGCTCGTCCACCATGGCGTTGCCGCCGTATTTGACGACGATCCGCGACCCGGCGAACTCCTCGAGCCAGGGCAGCGCCTCGATGAGCACCTCCGCCTTCTGGTCGGCCCGCAGATCGGTATGGACGTCGAAATGGAAGCCGGGCCCCTTGACGGCGTCGGTCATGTCCTTTTCCTCCCCTTCCGTTGCGCGCCTCAGCTTTCGTAGTCCGCGTTGATGTGCACGTAGTCGACGGTGAGGTCGTCCGTCCAGACGGTCGCCTCGGTGCCGCCCTCGTGGAGATCGATGTCGATGTGGACCTCCTCGGGAGTCATGTCGACCTCCGAGCGGTCACGGCCGGGACGGCCGCCATCGCAGATCCTCACGCCATTGATGTCGACGGTGACCTTCATGGGGTCGTAGGCGGCGACGGATTCGGGCACCGTGCCCAGGGAGCTCACGACGCGGCCCCAGTTGGGGTCGTTTCCGTAGATCGCGCATTTGAGCAGGTTGGAGGCGGCCACGGCCCGCGCGCAGGCCAGGGCGGCGGCGTCGCTGCCGGCCCCGGCGACGCGGATCCGCACGGCATGGGTGCACCCCTCGCCGTCGCCGGCGATCTGGCGTGCGAGCGAGGCGCAGGCTTGCGCGATGAGACCCGCGAACTCCGCCGGGTCCGGCCGGACGCCGGACGCGCCCGAGGCGAGGAGCAGCACCGTGTCGTTGGTGGACATGCAGCCGTCCACGTCGATGCGGTTGAAGGACGTCCCCACGCCCGGCGCTAGGGCGTCATGGAGCGCCTCGGCGTCCACGACGGCGTCGGTCGTGATGACGCACAGCATGGTGGCCAGCTGCGGGGCGATCATCCCGGAGCCCTTGACCATGCCGCCGATGCGGTAGCCGCTTCCGTCCAGCGCCACCGTCTTGGGCTTCGTGTCGGTGGTCATGATGGCGTGCGCGGCCGCGGCGCCCGCCGCATCATCCGAACCGAGCGCCTTCTGCGCCGCGTCAACGCCGGAGAGGACGCGGTCCAGTGGCAGCAGCTCGCCGATGAGCCCGGTGGAGCATACCGCCACCTCCGCGGGAGCGATGGAAAGATGACCCGCCTCGCGTTCGGCCGTCGCGCGGGACTGCGCGTATCCCTCCGGCCCGGTGCAGGCGTTGGCGCCCCCGGAGTTGAGCACGACGGCGCGCAGACGTCCGTCGGATACGGCTCCTCGAGACCACTGCACGGGGGCGGCGCAGAAGCGGTGGGGGGGGAGAGGGCGGGCGGCGGCCGGGCGCGGCGCGGCGTGGGCGAGGAGGGCGGGGGCGGGCGTGGGGGGCGTGGGGGGGAGGCCGGCGGGGCCTCCGGCGCCCGAGAACCCCTGGGGATGGGTGACGCTCAGGGTGCCACTCCGATCGTTGTCAGGCCCTGGTCCTCGGGAAGCCCCAGGGCGATGTTGAGGGACTGCAGCGCCTGTCCGGCGGTGCCGCGGGTGAGGTTGTCGATGGCCGCGAAGGCGAGGAGACGGCCGGCCCGGCGGTCGACGACCACCTGCAGATGTGCCGCGTTCGAACCGATGACGTTCCCCGTGGCGGGCAGCTCCCCCGGATCGAGCAGCACCATGAAGCGCTCGTCGTCATAGGCGCGGTGCCAGGCGGCGCGGATGTCCTCGTCACTCAGGTCGCGGGCCCTGTCGCTCAGCGGCGCGGAGACCGTGGCGAGGATCCCGCGCGCCATGGGGGCGAGCACGGGGGTGAAGCACAGCGGGAACTCCGAGGCATGGGAGGCGTCGAGGCCCGCGGCGTGCGCGAGGTTCTGGCGGATCTCGGGGATGTGCCGATGCGTCCCGCCCACACCGTAGGGGACGGCGGAGCCGAAGGCCTCGGCCGCCAGCAGCCCGATGCGCTTGAGGTTGCGCCCGGCTCCCGAATAGCCGACGACGAGGTCGGCCACGATCCCCGTGGGGTCGATAAGCCCCTCGGCGACGGCGGGTTGGATGGCCAGCGTCGTAGCCATCACGTTGCATCCGGGACCGGCGATGCGCCGCGAGCCCGGAATCGATCCGCGCTGCCGGACGAAGGACCCATCGTCCCGACACCCGACGATGAGCTCGGGCATGCCGTAGGTCCAGTGTTCGTGGAACTCGCCGCCGTAGAAATCGTCCCAGTCGCGCTGCTCCTCGAGGCGATGGTCGGCTCCGAGGTCGACGACCGTGGCATCGGGGTCGAGCCCCTCGGCCAGGGCGCCCGAGGCGCCGTGCGGAAGGGCCAGGATGATGACGTCATGGCCGTTGAGAGTCTCTGGGGTGGTGTCCTCGACGACGAGTCCGGCGTAGCGCGGGATATGCGGCATATGCCGCCCGAGCCTGTCGCCCACCGAGGAGCGACCTGTCACGCAGGTGACCTCGAAGCGGGGATCCGACGCCAGAAGACGCAGAGCCTCGCCGCCCGCGTACCCGGTCGCGCCGGCGACCGCCACACTAAGAACCCCCATGGATCCTCCCTTCCACGGCATGTCGTTCCACCGCACTGGCGCCGTCATCGACGTCGTCCGCCGCCCCCATCCCGCCAGACGGATGCGGAGCCCGGTGATGGGCATAATCATATACAGCGTTCCGTATATTTATGCACCAGCGTGTCGGTGGGACCCCGCGTGACGCCCTTGGAGCCATCCATGGGGACCAACGCCCGCTCCCGCGGACATTCCGGCCTAGGCGGAGATCGAATCGCCCGACGTCCCCGAGGACGACTGCCCGGTGGCCCACTGAAGAAGCGTCTCGGCGCTGATTCCGTTCATCACCATCCACAGGTCCACGGCCGTGATGAGCACCGTGACGACGATGGCGGCGACGGCAAGGCCGAAGCCCTTCATATGGAAGCGCCGCGTGCGCCAGAGGGATATTCCGCCCATCACCGCCGGCAGCACCGGAACGCCGACCAATGCGAATACGAGGGCCAGCACGGCGTAGGAGTCCCACCGTCCGTACAGCGGGTTCTGTCGGGGGTCGGCGAGGTCCACGCCATGGAACATCTCGGGACGATGGGGGGTGTCGGACGTCACGGCCCCGGAAGGCCCCGCGGCCTGCGCGGTGGGGGAAGCTCCCGCGTCCTGCCGTGGGGAATCCGGACGACCGTAAAGGTACGGGTCGTATCCGGGAGGATAGGCGCTGGCCAGGGCGCCGTATTCGGGCGTGCGCACCTGCCCGTATTCGGGCTGCCGCGGGACGGCCGCGGACGGGACGGAGTCCGCGGGACGACCGGCTCCGGACGGGACGACATGCCCCGCGTCCGCATCATCCCGCCGTGGAGACCCCTGGGGGGTCGTATGCTCCGGATCGTCCGTCATGGCTGTCCTTCCGCCGTATCAGGCCCTCAGAGTCGCACCCAGGGCGGACGCGCCCCGGATGATTGCCTGCCGGATGGCGTCGCTGTCCTTCGACGTCAGGGTGCGGTCCGGAGCACGGAAGACGACGGAGAAGGCCAGGGACTTCATGCCCTCGCCAAGCTGGCCGCCGGTGAACACGTCGAAAAGCCGCACGTCCTCGAGGACGTCGCCCGCCGCGGACCGGATGGCCCCGATGAGATCCGCCGCGGTGACGGATACCGGCACGGTGAAGGCGAGGTCCTGCCTCACCGGAGGATACGTCGAGATGGGCGCGGCCTGCACGGGGCCTGAGTCGAGAAGCGCGAACAGCGCGGTGAGGTCGAGCTCGAAGGCCGCGGAGTGCTCGGGCAGGCCCAAGGCCTGCAGAACGCGCGGATGAAGCTCGCCGACGCGTCCGACCCTCGTCGTTCCGAGGACGACATGGGCGAAGCGGCCCGGATGCCAGGAGACGGGGACGTCGTCCGGCTTCGGCTGGTCGAGGGCGATATGCGCGCCCAGCCTGTCGGCAATGCGATGGACGGCCTCCACGGCATCCGTCCAGTCGACGGGACGCCTGTCCCCCAGCCAGCCGGAATCCTCGGCCAGCCCGGTGAACAGACCCGCCACATGCAGCGGCTGGTCGGGAAGCCCGGCGTCAAGCGCCTTCAGCTGCTCGTCGGTGGGGCGCACCCCGCCCGGCAGCGCCGGAATCGCCGGAGCCTGCGGATTCCATAGATACACATGGCCGATCTCGTACAGGGAGACGTCGTCCATGCCGCGGCGCCTGTTGCGCTGCACGGTCTGGGCGAGCGTGGGCAGCACCATCCGCCTGAGGTACGGGCGGTCGCCGGCCAGGGGGTTGGCGACCTCGACGCTAACGGGCGCGACGTCCTTCTCCTCGAGGCGGAAGGCGGCGAAGTCGGCATGCCCCACGAAGGGGTAGCTCAGCGTCTCGGTCATGCCGTATTCGGCCAGCTCGGTGGCGACCTGACGACGCCGCACCTGGTCGGGGGTCAGTCCCACGGCCCCCTGGACGGGCGCCCTGGGGACGGTGACGGGGATCTCGTCGTAGCCGACGAGACGGGCGACCTCCTCGACGAGATCGCAGGGCTCGTTGAGGTCCGGCCTCCAGCTGGGCGGAGTGACGGAGAACTCCCCGTTGCCGCCACCCGCAACCGAGCAGCCGATGTCGGTGAGGATGTCACTGATCCGGTTCACGGGCGTGTCCAGACCGGTGAGCCTGCGCACCTCGTCCGCGCGGAAATGGATCGGGCGGCGACGCGTGGTGCGGTCGACGTCCACGGGGTGCTCGGAGGGTTCCCCGGCACCGTATTTGGCGAGAAGATCGCAGGCCATCTGGGCCGCGGCCGGCTGCAGACGGGGATCCACCCCGCGCTCGAAGCGCCTCGAGGCCTCCGAGGGGATCTTGTGGCGACGGGCGGAGCGCGCGATGGATATCTGGTCGAAGCAGGCGGATTCCAGCAGGACGTTGCGGGTGTCGGCGGTGACCTCGCCGTACAGCCCTCCCATGACGCCGGCGATGCCGAGGATGCGGCTTCCCGCCTGGCCGTCCGGGGAGTCCGTGATGAGCAGGTCCTCCTCGCTGAGCTCGTGGTCCTTGCCGTCCAGCGTCGTCAGACGCTCGCCGGCTCGTGCGCGGCGCACGACGATCGGCCCCTCTATCCTGTCCAGGTCGTAGGCGTGCATGGGCTGGCCGAGGTCGAGCATGACGTAGTTGGTGACGTCCACGGCGAGGGACAGCGATCGCATCCCCG
This sequence comes from uncultured Bifidobacterium sp., assembly GCA_937876495.1. Taxonomy (GTDB): domain Bacteria; phylum Actinomycetota; class Actinomycetes; order Actinomycetales; family Bifidobacteriaceae; genus Bifidobacterium. Next base: position 5,688 of record CALEGL010000232.1, on the reverse strand, counting down.
CCCGCACGAGGCGTCGGCGCATCCAGTTGGGGGTGTGCGAGGCGGGGTCGAAGCCGCGCACCGCGCGGGCGTAGTAGCGGCTGCATCCGGGCACGCCATGGATCGGGTTGCCGTCCTCGATGCGCACCTCGATGTCCGCGGGCCGGCCTGCGGCCCCCGACAGCCTCGGCGCACGAGACTCGAGCCTGGGCACGGGGTCGACGAAGGGCGCCCCGGTGGAGTGATGGTATTCGCGGGCCACGCCGCGGTAGGAGAAGGCGTATCCGCGGTCGGGGGTGATGTTGATCTCGAGGATGGGCTGATCGAGATGCAGCAGATGCATGGCGTCGTCGCCCGGCTTCATCTCCTCCACCTGCTCGGGGGTGAAACCGTAGTGGCCGAGGAGGATGATCCCGTCATGGTTGTCGCCGAGACCGAGCTCGCGCTCCGAGGCGCACATGCCGTCGGAGACGTGCCCGTAGGTCTTCCGCGGCTCGATGCGGAAGTCCCCGGGGAGCACGGCCCCCGGAAGCGTGACGACGACCTTCTCGCCGGCCGCCATGTTCGGCGCGCCGCACACGATGCCGCGCGGCACCCTGTTGCCGTCCGCGTCGATGGCGTTGTACCTCTCGCCGACGTCCACATGGCACCAGTTGATGACCTTGCCGTTCCTCTGCGGCTCGGGGGTGGCGTCGACCACGTAGCCGACGACGATGGGGCCCGTGACCTGCGAGGGATGGATGGCCTCCTCCTCGAGTCCGACGCGGACGAGGTCGGCCGCCAGCCTCTCGTAGGTGAGGTCCTTGGGGACCTCGACATGCTCCCGGAGCCAATCGATATCAACCATGGGCATGGCCGCTCACTCCCCCATCACGAACTGGTCGCTGAATCGCACGTCGCCCTCGACGAGGTCGTGCATGTCGTTGATGTCATGGCGCAGCAGAAGCGTGCGCTCCATGCCGACGCCGAAGGCGAACCCCGTGTACTTCTCCGGGTCGAGCCCCGCGGATTTGAGGACGTTGGGGTTGACCATGCCGCATCCTCCCCATTCGATCCACCCGGCTCCCCCCTTCTTGTCGGGGAACCACAGGTCGAGCTCGGCGCTCGGCTCCGTGAACGGGAAGTAGCTGGGACGCAGGCGGCTTTTCGCCTCAGGACCGAACATGGCCACGGCGAGCTTGTCGAGGACGCCCTTCAAGTCCGCCATCGTCAGGTCGCGGTCGACGGCCAGCGCCTCGCACTGGTGGAACACCGGGGTGTGGGTGGCGTGGAGCTCGTCGGTGCGGAACGCCCTCCCGGGACAGGCGATGTACAGGGGCACGCCGCGGGTGAGCAGCGCGCGCACCTGGTCCGAGGAGGTCTGGGTGCGCAGCACCATGTTGGACCCCACGAAGCCGGCGGCGTCACGGGCCTGGGTGCCCTTGACGTAGAAGGTGTCCTGCATCTGGCGGGCGGGATGGTCCGGTCCGAAGTTGAGGGCGTCGAAGTCGTACCATTCGCTCTCCACCTCGGGACCCTGCGAGATCTGCCAGCCCATGGACACGAAGAGGTCCTCGACGTCCTCCATGAGGCGGGGAAGCGGATGCCGCGCGCCCAGCGGACGCCGCCGGACGGGAAGCGTCATGTCGACGGTCTGGGAGGCGAGCTCACGTGCCTCCTCGGCGGCGGCCACCTCCTTCTGACGGGCGCCGAAGGCCCGCCCGAAGTCCGCCTTGAGCTTCCCCACAAGCCGGCCCGCATCCTTGCGGTCGGCCGGCGGAAGGGATCCGAGCGACCGTCCCGCCCGGGTCAGCACCGACTCGGCTCCGGCGTACCGCGTTCTGATGGAGGCCAGCTCCTCGGAGCTTGAGGCCCGTCCGATCTCCTCGATGCCCGCGGCGACCGCATCGGTCACCGCCTGGGCGTCGAACTGCGCATCCTGTGACACAAGCACCCTTTCCATTCGCGCGACGGGGCCGTCGGGCGTCCGCAAACCGCTCGGGGCATGGCATCGCGCCCTTCACCGCCTTGGATTGTCCCAACACTACTCGACAACGGCGGCCTCCCCGTCGGGCCGTGCGACGCCCTTCCCGACGTCCGCGCCATCCGTTGCGACGCCGTCGTCCGCGGAGACCCCGCGGCCCCCCTGACGTCCGGACATCGCCAGGGCATAGAGCAGCACGGCGGCGCTGGTCGCCAGATTGAGGGACTCGGCGTGGCCGTACATGGGGATGGCCGCGACCTCGTCCGCGCGGACGAGCAGGGAGTCGGGAAGACCCCGGGCCTCGTTGCCGAACAGCGCACACACCCGCCCCCGACGGGACGCGACGGAACGACGGGCCACGAGGGCCGGAAGCGGCACCGGACGGCGGCCCGACGTCCCATGCACGTCCGCGGCAACGAGGGGAAGACCCGATCCGGCGCTCCAGGCGAGGAAGTCGAGGGTCGACAGATGCACGACGGGAAGATGGAACAGCGATCCGACGGAGGAACGCACGACCTTGGGCCCGTAGGCGTCGACGCAGTCGTCGACGAGGACGACGGCGGCGCAGCCGGCGGCGTCGGCGACGCGGACCACCGCCCCGGCGTTCCCCGGGTCCCTGATCTGCCAGAAGGCCGCCACCATGCCGGGGCAGCGTCCATGCGCGTCCCTGGGCAGCGACGGCGAGGGCAGGTCGGCGACGGCGACGATGCCCTGCGCCTCCGGGGCGAGCCGGCGCATCACCCGCGGCGTCACCGGGTGCACGTAGGCGCCGGCGGCGTCCGCATCCTCGACGAGGCCGGCGAGCCGCGGCGAGGCCCAGACGCGTCCCCGACCCCCCTCGTCCGTCGCGGAGGGCCCGCCCGCCGTCTCGACGAGGACGTCGTGAAGGCCGCCCGCGGCGAAGGCGATGGCCTCCCGCACCGCCTGAGGACCCTCCACGAGCATGCGGCCGTAGCGCACGCGCGCACGCGCGTCCATGAGGTCCGCGGCGCGACGGATGCGAGGGGCGCGGGGGTTGTCGATGGTCTCGTCACTGATGGGCATGGGCCCCACGCTACACGCCCCCGGCGGGGCGCGACGGAGCCGCGTTCCCAGTTTTCTTTCATGGGACTTTGAGCGTCGACCCAAACGGGACGCGGATTATGGGTCACGCCGGAAGCCCCAGGGGCGTTCCGGGCCGGCGAGGGTCGTCGGCACGTCAGGTCGGTGACGGTCGCGTCAGGCGGCGGCCGGTCGAAGCGCAAGGGTCGAAGGACGCATATGTTCATACTGAGGAACGCCTGGAGAAGCGTAGTCCGCAACAAGGGCCGCAACATACTCATCATCATCATCGTGGCCATCATCGCGGCCGCGGCGACCATAGGCCTGTCCATCCGGCAGGCCGCGAACTCCGCCAAGGAGAGCGGGCTCGAGAACACGACCATCACGGCGCAGATCGACCTCGACCGCAGCAAGCTCATCAGCCAGCAGCGCTCGAGCTCCAGCGCCTCGGCAAGCTCCTCGTCCTCGAGCACGCCGGACTTCGACAGCCTGCGCAAGGCGCTGAGCAACAAGACGCTGTCGCTGGCCAAGTACAAGAAGTACGCCAAGGCCTCCAGCGCCGTGAAAAGCACCTACTACACGGAGACCACCTCGGTCGCCAAGACGGACTCCTTCCAGCCGGTCGAGACCTCCACCTCCTCGAGCTCCTCGAGCTCGTCCTCGTCCAGCTCCTCCTCGAGCTCGTCGAACTCGAACTCGCAGATGCCCGGAGGACAGGGCGGCGGCATGGGCGGCATGGAGTCGGCCACCACCTCGGGCGACTTCCAGCTCGTCGGCTTCTCCTCCGACACGGCGGTGGCCAACGCCTCCAACGGGACCTTCACCATGAAGTCCGGCAAGGTGTTCGGCTATGGATCCTCCTCGAACGGCGACGTCATCATCTCCAAGTCGCTCGCCGACTTCAACGACCTGAAGGTGGGCGACACCATCACCGTCGAGAACTCCTCGGACAGCTCCACCACCCACAAGCTCACCATCGTGGGCATCTACAAGAACACCTCGGACTCCACCTCCCAGACGGGCGGTCCCAACTCCTCGACCGCCTCGGACCCGGCGAACGCCATCTACACCTCGGTGTCCACGCTCAAGTCGCTGGGACTCGACAGCTCGTCCGATGACGACGACGCGGCCCAGCTGAGCTTCACCTACGTCTTCGCGAACAAATCCGCCTACGAGACCTTCGTCAAGGACGTGAAGAAGGCCGGCCTGTCCAGCGACTACACGGTGTCCTCCTCCGACGTCGAGGAGTACGAGTCCAGCCTCGTGCCGCTGAACAACCTCTCGAAGTTCGCCCTGACCCTGCTGCTCGTCGTCCTCGGCGTCGGCGCCGTCGTGCTGGTGGCCCTCAACCTCTTCAACGTCCGCGAGCGCAAGTACGAGGTGGGCGTGCTCACCGCCATCGGCGTGCGCAAGGCCAAGGTGGCGGCCCAGTTCGTGCTGGAGCTGTTCATCGTCACCATGGTCGGTCTGGCCATCGGAGCCGTCGCGGGCGCGGCCACCTCGGTGCCCATCTCCAACCAGCTGCTCGCCGGCCAGGTGGCCTCGCAGCAGAGCGAGCAGACCAGCCAGCAGCAGCAGTTCGGCCGCCAGATGCAGGGCGGCGGCCAGGCAGGCGGATCAGGCAGCAGCTCGGGCAGCTCCACGTCGGGAACGTCGTCGAACTCCGGGACGTCGAACTCCGGGTCATCCAACTCCGGCATGCCCTCCGGCGGCTTCGGCAACACCGCCATCGGGAAGAGAACCACCAAGTACCTCTCCACGGTGAACGCCACCGTGAACCTCAAGGTGGTCGGACAGCTCATCCTCATCGGTCTGGCGCTGACCATCGTCTCCGCCCTGGTCGCGGTGGTGTTCGTCATGAGATACGAGCCATTGCAGATCCTCGCGGACCGGTCCTGACCCGGCCGCCGACAGAAAACGCATACAGGAATCGGAAGGACGATCATGACGGACACGACACGGACCACGACACGAAGGAACGGCGCTTCGGCGGACGCGCCCGGGACGGCGAAGACGACGGGAGAGGCGGCCGGGACGACGACCGCGGCGACCCGCAGCCAGCCCCCCATCCTCGAGATGAAGGACGTGAGCTACGCCTACACCAAAGGCGGCAAACGCGTGCTGCAGCATATCAGCCACGTGTTCGAGGCGGGGAGGGTGCACGCCATCACCGGCCCCTCGGGAGCCGGCAAGACGACGATGCTCTCCCTCATCTCGGGACTGGCCACGCCCACGGAGGGCAAGGTGCTCTACCGCGGGCACGACCTGGCGAAGCAGGACAGGTACAGCTACCGCAGCCACGACATCGGGGTGATCTTCCAGAGCTTCAACCTGCTGCCCTCGCTGACGGTGTCGGAGAACATCATCCTGTCCATGGACGCCTCCGGCAAGAAGTTCGACCGGCCGAAGAAGGAGATCGCCCTCGACCTGCTCGACCAGGTGCATCTTCCCGCGGAGTACGCCAACGAGCGCATCCTGCATCTGTCCGGCGGCGAGCAGCAGAGGGTGGCCATCGCGCGCGCCTTCAGCTATGACCCGTCGATCATCATCGCCGACGAGCCTACCGGCAACCTCGATATGGCCACGCAGGAGGACATCATGGGCATCTTCAACTCCCTGGCCCATGACGAGGACCGCTGCGTGATCATCGTCACGCACAGCCCCGAGGTGGCGAAGGCCTCCGACGACGTCTTCCAGCTCGCCCC
>CALEGL010000231.1 GCA_937876495.1 uncultured Bifidobacterium sp. | reverse complement strand
GCTCGTCCATCGTTCGGAAAAGAGGCAATTGTGAATCTGACAGACAAGACGGTTCTGGTGGCGGGTCTGGGCATCTCCGGTCGCAGCGTCAGGGACGTGCTGCGCTCCCGCGGGGTGACGGTGGTGGCCGTCGACGAGCGTCGGGACGATGCGGACCTGAAGTCCTTCGACGATGTCGACTGGGATGGCGTCGACGTCGTCATGAGTTCGCCGGTGTTCAATCCCCGCACGCCCTTCGTCCTCGAAGCCCAACGGCGGGGCATCCCCGTCGTCAGCGAGGTCGAGATCGCCTGGTGGCTGCGCGCCGACAGCGCGTCCACCGGAAGGCCCGCGCCATGGATCGGCATCACCGGCACGAATGGCAAGACCTCGACGACCGAGATGACCTCGCGCATGCTCACCGCCTGCGGATGGACGGCGCCGGCCGTGGGGAACATCGGCCGCGCCGTGTCCCATGCCGCCGTCGACCCCGCCAACGACGTGCTGTGCGTGGAGCTGAGCTCCTTCCAGCTTCATTTCACCTCCTCGCTGGAGCTCGAATGCGCGGCCATCACCAACATCGCCGCCGACCATCTCGACTGGCATGGAGGGATGGAGAGATACGCAGCGGACAAGTCCACGGTGTTTCGCGGCGCCCGCCGCACGCTGGTGTACAACGCCAAGGACGCCCGCGTCACGGCTCTCGCCCGGGCCGCGAAGCCTGCCGAGGGATGCCGCCGCGTGGGCTTCACCCTTGGCGTTCCGGCCTCCGGCCAGATCGGCGTCGAGGATGGGTGGATCGTCGACAGAAGCGGGGTGGCCGGAGCCGCCGTCGGCGAGCCTGAGCGTCTCGCAGCGGTGTCCTCCTTCCCGCATCTGCAGGAGCCGGATGGCACGGTGTACCCGCATCTTCTCGCCGACGCCCTCACGGCCCTCGCCCTGGCGCTCGGATTCGGCGCCGACCGCGACATCGCCATCGAGGCGCTGCGCGGATTCGCCCCCGGAGGACATCGCATCCAGACGGTGGCGACCCTGAAATCCTACGCGGGCTCCATCCGCTTCGTCGATGATTCGAAGGCCACCAACCCCCATGCCGCCACGGCCTCCCTGCCGAGCTT
>CALEGL010000230.1 GCA_937876495.1 uncultured Bifidobacterium sp. | reverse complement strand
GAGTCATACAGACGGGACCCCTCGACGAGGTCGTCGTCGGGGGAGGCGGGCGGTAGCACCGTGGGGGAGTCCCCGTCGCGTCGGACGACGGAGACGGGATTCAGACCGATGGACCTGAGGGCCTGGACGATCTGGTCGCCCCAGGCGCCCTGGCTTACCGTGCCGGTGGCGAAGCGCAGCAGCGTTCCCGCAAGGCGCGCGACGGCGAAGGAGACCAGGGTACCGGCCACCGAGTACCACAGCACGGCCACGAGGATGACGGCGACGGCCATCAGTCCGTTCCATCCCCATTTGACGGAGGACCGCGTGCGGCGGGGGCCCGCCACCGTGAGGAAGGCGCCCACCCCCGCGTAGATGTCGGGGATGAGCAGCGTCGAGGCGCCCGATTCGACGGAGGTCAGCGAGGCGAGCAGACCGGCGTCCCCGGCGCGGGCGACGAGCAGGGACAGGGCCCAGGCACCCGCATATCCGGCGAACAGGGCGATGACGGACATGGCCGACTGCAGCCATGCCCGGCCCATCAGCATATGCACGAGCACGGTGACGACGATCGTCAGGGTGGCCAGCTGCTGGAGCAGGGAGGCCGGCATGTTCATCAGCCAGTCGATGGACCGGACCACCGTATGCGCGTCGGATTCCACGCCGGAGGTCACGCCGTGCAGCAGGGACGTCGACAGCAGCACGACAAGACCCGCCACCAGGGCGAAGGCCGCATGGACGAGATCGCCGAGGCTTCGTGTGCGCTGGGGCGGGGTGTCCGTGACGATGACGGAGGGCTTCCCCTCGTCGTCACGGGAGGACACGTCGGTCATCGGCGGGCGAAGTCGACCAGCCTGTCCGCGCATCCCGTGTAGGTCGCGGGGGTCAGGCGGCGCAGACGGGCCTTCGTGGCCTCGTCGAAGTCCAGGGAGTCGATGAATGACTCGACGTCCTCGCGGGTGATCTCATGGCCGCGCATAAGCTCCTTGACCTGCTCGTAGGGATGCTCCATGCCGCGGCGGCCGGCCAGCTCCGCGGCCCGCATAGCCGTCTGGATCGGCTCGCCGAGGACCTCCCAGTTGTCGGCGAGCTCCTCGTCGATCGCGGCGTCATGGGGATGGATGGCTCTGAGACCGCCGAGCAGGTTGCCCAGGGCCAGCACCGAATAGCCGAGCGCGGATCCGATGTTGCGCTGGGTCGTCGAATCGGTAAGGTCGCGCTGCCAGCGGCTTTCCACCAGCGTGGCGGACAGGGAGTCGAGAAGCGCGCATGACAGCTCGAGGTTGGCCTCGGCGTTCTCGAAGCGGATGGGATTGATCTTGTGGGGCATGGTGGACGACCCGGTGGCGCCCTTGACCGGTTCCTGGTCGCAGACGCCGCGGGAGATGTACATCCCTACGTCCGCGGCACGATTGTGCAGCTGTCTCTTTCACACATCTCACGCTGCCGCCGACTAACG
>CALEGL010000229.1 GCA_937876495.1 uncultured Bifidobacterium sp. | reverse complement strand
GGGGGGGGGCAGTGCGGCGGGAATGGGGGTGCACCGCGGCTCGGGTGTAGCGCCGCCAGCCCCCGCCGGGGGAGGCGGCGCAGGATTCGTGTCCGGCGGCCCGTCACGTCGGCCTGGGGCCTGGCAAGACTGCGGCGAAGAAGTCGCCCGAAAACGCCGTGGAGTCAGGGGCGCCGGGCTCGAGGCGGAAGGTCCTGGCGCCGTCGTAGCGTCTGCCGGCACGAAGCATCATGGCGTTCCCCGAGGAGCGGCACATGTCGCAGAATCCGAGCAGATGGGTGACATGCATCACCTCGACGCCGGAATCCACAAGCCCCTTCGTGATCTCCTCGCAGACAGCCGAACCGTTCCCGTCATCCGTCGAGGACAGGGCCTCGTTGAAGAGGAACAGCGCCCGAGGCCGCACCGAGGCCACCGCGGTACGAATACGATGAAGCTCCTCCTCGAAGCGTCCGCGCCCGGCGGCCGAGTCCTCCCCTCCGGCCGCATGGATGAACAGCCCCGTCCGTACGGGAGCGGAGAAACCCCGCGCCATGACGGGAGCTCCGCATTGCATCATGAGCTGAGCCTGGCCCAAGGCCCTGAGGAACGTCGTCTTGCCTCCCTGATTGGCGCCGGTGACGACCAGAAGCCCGCATGTCATCGTCAGATCATTGGCGACCGGATGCACCCCCGCCAGGGGAAGGTCAACGGCGTACAGACCGCGGATCGACCGGGACGACGAAGCAGACGGGAGCACGGCGGGAAGGCAGATGCCGCATCCCGCGTCATGGAGCCGCCGTACGAGATTCGAGCACCCCAGGCCGAAGGACAGACCCCCGTGCATATCGGCGAACAGGGCGTCAAGCCCCTCCACCACGCGGGAAAGACACGAACCCAGCGGCGCCAGCGCCAGATCACGCCGACGCTCCACGTCCGCCGCCCCGGCGGCGTCATGGTCCGGGACGACATAGGAGCCCGATGATCCGGGAATGCGCGGAAGCCAGTGCCGTCGAGCCTTCCCCATGAGCCGATAGCCGGTGGCCCTCAGGGAGCCGTCCAGACCGGCCTCCACCGTCACCCCCTGCAGACAGGCCTCCGTCAGTTCATCAAGAAGAGCCCCGAGCCGTGTCATGCCGTCCTTGCGGGACCATCGCGAGACCATGCCGAACAGCCTGCGGTACTCCTCCGAGGAGAAGGGGGCCGCCGCCTTGCGCATCACATCGTCCAAAGCGACGATGGTCTCCATGTCAAGGCGGAGAATCTCGATGGCGGCAAGGACGACGTCCGCCGGACCCTCCCCGGGCAGACGCCATGCCATATGATGTCGGCGCCCCTGCGCCCGTACGAGGATCGCGTGCAGAACACCCACGAGATCGGGATTCCTCAGGGCGTCGGCCACCATGCCCTGTCGCTCGAGGATGGTCCTGACGTCCGTCGACGGGTGCGAGAAGGAATCGGCGCAGGCGTGAAGCACCTGAAGCCGGGCGATCATGTCATTCCGCTTTACA
>CALEGL010000228.1 GCA_937876495.1 uncultured Bifidobacterium sp. | reverse complement strand
GTGCGAGCGGGGGGAGTTGAACCCCCACGAGCATTCGCTCACTGCCACCTGAAGACAGCGCGTCTACCATTCCGCCACGCTCGCAGACAAGCTATCAAAGTACCACCTTCGCGGGTCCGCGGCAACGCGGAGTGTCGTTTCGGGTTGCGGAAGTCTCTCGTGGCTTCGTCCTAGCCTTCGACGAAGGCCCGCCCGCCATGGGCGTAGAACCGCGCGAGGATTCCGCCGCGCAGCTCCTCGAAGCGTCCGGCGTCTATGGATGCGCGGATGTCGTCGAGCAGACGGATGAAGAAGCGCTCGTTGTGGATGGTGGCCAGCGTCGCGCCGTTGATCTCCCGCGCATGAAGCAGATGGTTCACGTACGCCCGCGAGTAGTGCGCGCAGGTGTAGCAGTCGCACCCTTCCTCCAATGGGCCGAAGTCGCGGCGGAAGCGCGAGCGTTTGACGTTGTATCGGCCGTCGCGGGTGAAGATGGCGCCGTTGCGGGCGCAGCGCGCGGGAGCCACGCAGTCGAAGGTGTCGCCGCCGTTCTCCACGCAGGCGAGGATGTCGTCCACGGAGGCGATGCCGAGGACATGCCGGGGCCTGTTCTCCGGCATGGCGTCCCCGATCCAGGCGCAGGTGTCCCCGATGAGTCTCTTCTCGATCGCGCCGCCGATGCCGACGCCGTCGAAGTCGAGGGAGGCGATCTCGGCGGCCGCATGCCGTCGGAGATCCTCGTAATTCGCGCCCTGCACCACGCCGTACAGGGCCTGGTAGGGCCGTCCCGTTCGCTCCTCGGTCAGCCGCCGGTGTTCCTCGACGCAGCGCCGGGCCCAGCGGAAGGTCCGCTCGACTGACCGCTCCTGGTAGGAGCGGGTGTTCATCAGCGTCGTAAGCTCGTCGAAGGCGAACATGATGTCGGCGCCGATGCGATGCTGGATGCCCATCGAGATTTCCGCGCTGAAGCGGTGCAGGGATCCGTTGAGCGGGGATTTGAAGGTGACGCCGTCCTCGTCGACGAAGGCGAGTCTCTGCTTGCCGTCGGCGATGACGTCATCGGATTTCATGCCCGTCACGTCCATGGCCAGCGTCTTCTTGAATCCCGCTCCCAGGGAGAGGACCTGGAAGCCGCCGGAATCCGTGAACGTAGGGCCGTCCCAGTTCATGAAGCGCCCCAGACCGCCGGCCTCGTCCAGCACCTCATCGCCGGGGCGCTCGTAGAGATGGAAGGCGTTGGCCAGAAGACACTGGGCGCCCAGCGCCTTCATCGTCTCGGGGAGAACGCCCTTCATGGCCGCCTGCGTGGCCACCGGAACGAAGGCGGGGGTATGGATGTCGCCGTGGGGGGTGTGGATGATTCCCGTTCTGCCGTACCGCGCCCCGCCCCGGCCTTTGCCCTCGGCGGAATCCGGCAGCCGGGTAACGGTTTCGAAGAAGAAGGCGCTTCGAGATCCGGAGCCGCCCGTCGCTCCGCCGGATGGGGGCGTCATCGGCCTGTGGGGCACAGAGGACGGTGGATTCGCGGGTGAATCGGACATGCCGCCTACTCTAGAGGGGCGCGTCGTCCTCAGGGGAGGATCGCGTCGTCGCGGATTCGCCATCATCTTTCATCGGACGTTCAGGAAACGTCCAGAGCCGATGTCTTTACTCGATGACTAGCGGAACCGGGACGGCGGGAACCGTATGGTCGATGTGCGCCGCCGTCCGCATGATTCTAAGGAGCAGAAATGGCCGATGATTTCCACGACAACTGGGGTCTGGGACCTCTGCCGTCGTCATCCGATCCGTCGTCATCCGATCCGTCGTCGTCCGACGCCGACGAGGAGAAGGCCTCCTCGGAGGCCGGCAGCCATGACGGGGCCGATCACCAGGTGACGGGTACTGGGGCGGATTCCGGCGAGAGCACGCCGACGCAGGCTTTGCCGACGCAGGAGAGCGAGGATTCCAGAACCACGCAGGCCCTGCCGACGGCATCAGCTCCGGAATATTCAGCCGGTGAGGGGCAGCAGACCGCCCAGCCGCGGCAGGATGCGCCGTATTATCGTCCGGCGCCGCAGTACGGCGCCTATGCGCCGTCAGCTCCCGCGGGGCAGACGGGTCGGATTCCGCAGCAGGGCTATCCCTATGGGGCTCCGGCCTCGTCCGCGGGAGCCCAGGGCGGGTACGCCGGTCCGGAACAGGGCCAGCAGCAGAACCCCCAGCGGAACCCTCAGGGCTGGGGCGGACGCAACCCCTACTATCCGGGCAATCCTTTCCTCAATCCCTCCGGCTCCCAGACGGGCCGGCGTCCCGAGGGGCCCGTCCCCGCGGGCGATGGGAACGGCGCGAATCCCCAGGGAACAGGGACCCCCCAGGGTCCCCAGGGTCCTCAGGGTCCTCAGGGTCCGATGTTCGTCCCCGGTCCTCAGGGTCCGGGTCGTGCGGCGACCAGGACGCGTCGCCGTACCGCCAGCGGCATCGTCATCGCCGTCGTGGCGGCCCTCGTCTCGGCGGCACTGTGCCTGGGCGTCGGCTACGCGGCCATCACCCTCGGGTGGGTGACCGTCCCGACGTCGGGCCCGCCGGCCAGCGTGTCGTCTAACTCCTCCGGATCCCGCACGGCAACCCCGAAAAGCGGCGAGTTCGTCGACTAGACGGCCGTCGCAAAGGATCTCTTCTCCGCCGTGCACTCGACTCAGAGCA
>CALEGL010000227.1 GCA_937876495.1 uncultured Bifidobacterium sp. | reverse complement strand
TCATGGTCATCGTGATGGGCGCAACGGGGGGCATGGCGAGCTCCGAGGTCCAACGGCAGCTCAACGCCCTCGAACCGATGGTCATCCACCATATCCGCACTGCCATGGAGCTGCTCGGCCACGCGATGGACATGTTCCGCGAACGCTGCGTCGACGGCATCACCGTCGACACGGAGCGCGGACGGCGGTACGCCGAGGCCTCGCCCTCCATCGCGGCCGCCCTCAACCCGGTCATCGGATACGAGCGGTCGGTCGCCATCGCCAAGGAGGCCACGCGTTCGGGACGCACCGTGCGCGAGGTCGCCGCGGAGCTCACCGACCTGCCCACGGACAGGCTCGACTCCCTGCTCGACCCGTTGGCTCTGTCGCGTCGCCTCGGCCAGACCTGCAGGGAGAGGGCCGCATCGACAACCGCGGCGTGACCGTGCGACGACGTCCCTGACGAACCGCCGATGCCCCGACGGGCCGCGAACTGCGGACCATGGTTCCCCATGGGTTCAGTATCCGCGGCCCGTCGGCGTCGAATCGGTCAGATGTCGACTCAGGTGTCGATATGCGAACGGTCGAAGTCGTCGGCATTGTCGACGATGAACCGCTTGCGCGGAGGCACCTCGTCGCCCATGAGCAGGTCGAAGACGGCGCTGGCCTGCGCGGCGTCCTCCATGCGGATGCGGCGCAGCATCCTCGTGCGCGGGTCCATGGTGGTGTCGGCCAGCTGGTCGGCGTCCATCTCGCCCAGTCCCTTGTACCGCTGGATGTCGTCGTCATACTCGATGTGCCGGCGGCGCAGGTCGGCGAGCTTCCCCGCGAGCTCGTCGTCGGAGTAGGTGTACAGGTACTCGCCGCGACGACGCCCCTTCAGGGCGATGCGATGCAGGGGCGGGACGGCGGCGTACACGCGTCCGTCCTCGATGAGCCCGCGCATGTACCGGTAGAACAGCGTGAGCAGCAGGATGCGGATGTGGGCGCCGTCGACGTCGGCGTCCGTCATCATGATGACCTTGCGGTACCGCGCCTGCCCGACGTCGAATCCAGGGCCGGATCCGGCCCCCACGACCTGGATGATGGCCGCGCATTCCTTGTTCGCCAGCATCTGCGAGACGCTCGCCTTCTGCACGTTGAGGATCTTGCCGCGGATGGGCAGCAGCGCCTGGAAGCGGGAGTTCCTCGCGGCCTTGGCGGTGCCCAGCGCGGAGTCGCCCTCGACGATGAACAGCTCGGCGATGTCGTCGTTTCCGGGCTGGCAGTCCGACAGCTTGGCCGGCATGGAGGCGGATTCCAGGGCGTTCTTGCGACGCGTGACCTCCTTGGTCCTCCGCGCCTGGATCCTCGCGTGCATCTCGCCGACGATCTTCTCGAGAACCCGTCCCGACTGGTCCTTGAACCCGCGTTTCGAACCGGAGATCATCTCGCCGAACTGCCGGTCGACAATGCGGGCGACGATGGGCCGCACGGGCGCGGTGCCCAGCACATCCTTGGTCTGCCCCTGGAACTGCGGCTCGGCGATGCGCACGGTGACCACGGCGACGAGTCCGGCGAGGATGTCGTCGCGCTCCACGCGCACCGAGGAGTCCTTCAGATTGACCTTGAGACGCCGGGCGTTGTCCTCCACGGCCTTGCGCACCTGACGGGCGACCGCCTGGAGGAATCCGTCGACGTGCATGCCGCCGCCGGGCGTCTCGACGACGTTGACGAAGCTGCGGATGGTGGTGTCATAGCCGGAGGTCCAGCGCAGGGCGATGTCCACGCCGCAGGTGCGTCTGACCTTCTCCGCCTTCAGCTCGCCGTCGGCCTCGACGGCCTGGGTCTCCTCCTCGTAGTCGTCCTCGCCGCTGATATGCCAGATGTCGCTGACGGGCTCGCCGTGGGAGAGGAAGTCGACGAAATCCCTCACGCCTCCCGTATGGCGGAACACCTCCACGCGCCTATGCGCCGGACGGCTCCCGTCGGACGTGACGACGGATGCGGGGGCCGATCCCACGTCCCCGGTCTCCTCGGACGCAGCATCGGAATCGGGAACGGCCCTGGAGTCGGCATCGACCTCGCGCAGCTCGTCCCTGCCTTCGTCGCCCGTCTCGGGGATGGACTCGTCCACCACCTCGATCGTAAGGCCGGGCACGAGGAAGGTCGTCTGGCGGACGCGGGCGATGAGCTGATCATAGCTGAACCGCGCCGTCTCGTTGAAGATCTCGGGATCGGCCCAGTAGCGGATGCGCGTGCCGGTGGTCTTCGCCGACACCCTGCCGACGACCTCCAGAGGCGTGGGCCGGTTCTTGCGTGTGCGATGGAAGGGCGAGTCCGGCGAGGGATGCGACGGGTCGGCGTCATCGTAGGTCCCCGGATGACCCTGGTGGAAGGTCATGCGATGCGTGCGGCCGCCTCGGTCCACCTCGACGTCCAGACGCGAACTCAGCGCGTTGACGACCGACGAGCCGACGCCGTGCAGGCCTCCGGCCGCCGTGTACGAGGAGTTGCCGAACTTGGCGCCCGCATGAAGCTTGGTGAGGACGACCTCGACGCCCGTGAGCCCCGTCTTCGGCTCGACGTCGACGGGGATGCCGCGGCCGTTGTCGGCCACCTCCACGGATCCGTCGGAGTGCAGGGTGACGACGATCCGCGTGCACGCACCCGCCAGGGCCTCATCCACCGAGTTGTCGAGGATCTCCCACAGGCAGTGCATCAGCCCCTGGCTGTCGGTGGTGCCGATGTACATGCCGGGGCGCTTGCGCACCGCGTCAAGCCCCTCAAGCACGGAGAGGTCACGCGCACTGTAGTGTTCAGCCATGGATGTCCCTCGTTTCATGCCGAAGCCGTCCGATGCCACGGCGTCGGACGTGGGAATGTCTTCCGGGCGGACCCATGCATGGCGCCGCCCGCCGGATTCACCGGCCGGGATTCACTGGTCGAGGAAGTCCCGGAGCGTCTGCGAGCGCGAGGGATGGCGAAGCTTAGACATCGTCTTGGATTCGATCTGCCGGATCCTTTCGCGCGTGACGCCGTACACGCGGCCGATGTCGTCCAGTGTCTTGGGCTGGCCGTCCTCGAGGCCATAGCGCATCTTGATGACGCCCGCCTCGCGAGGTGACAGGGTCTCCAGCACCTGGCGGAACTGCTCCTGGAGCAGCGAGAAGGCCACGGCGTCGGACGGGGCGATGGCGTCGGTGTCCTCGATGAGGTCGCCGAACTCGGAGTCGCCGTCCTCGCCGAGCGGGGTGTGCAGGGAGATGGGCTCGCGGCCGTACTTCTGCACCTCCTGGACCTTCTCGACAGGCATGTCGAGCTCGCGGGCGATCTCGTCGGGCGTGGGCTCGCGGCCCAGGTCCTGAAGCATCTGCCGCTGGACGCGGGAGAGCTTGTTGATGACCTCCACCATGTGGACCGGCACGCGGATGGTGCGCGCCTGGTCGGCCATGGCGCGGGTGATGGCCTGTCTGATCCACCAGGTGGCATAGGTGGAGAACTTGAAGCCCTTCTTCCAGTCGAACTTTTCGACTGCGCGGATGAGTCCGAGGTTGCCCTCCTGGATGAGGTCGAGGAACAGCATGCCCCGCCCCGTGTAGCGCTTGGCGAGGGACACGACGAGACGGAGGTTGGCCTCCAGCAGGTGGTCCTTGGCCTTCCTGCCGTCTGCGGCAGCCCATTCGAGCTCGCGCCTGCGGGAGAAGCTCAACGGCTCCTTCGTCGTGTCGAGAAGATGCTGGGCGTACAGCCCGGCCTCGATGCGCTCCGAAAGATCCACCTCCTGCTCGGCGTTGAGAAGGCTGACGCGGCCTATCTGCTTGAGATAGTCCTTGACGGGGTCGGCCGTGGCCCCGACCGAGACGACGCGACGACGCGACCGCGTGCGGGTCGTCGGTTCCGGATCGTCGTCACGCATGGTGAAGGCGCTCTGGGGATGGCGGGAATCGCTCCCGTCGGAGTCGCCCGCCTCAGTGACGTTGTCGGCGGAAACCTCCGAATCGTCGGAGTCGCCCGCGTCCTCGGTCGCCTCATCGTCATCCTCGGCTTCGGAGTCATCGGAGTCATCGGAGTCCTCGGAGTCATCGGAGTCCTCCGAAGCGACGATATCCGAATCGTCGTCAAGCTCCTCGTCAACGGACTCCTCCGTCGCGTCCATGTCATCCTCGACGTCGACGTCCTTCCCGACGGTCTCCTCGAGGACGCCGGAACTCCGCTTCGCATTCGAGGCCTTCGACGTGTGCCGCTTCGCGGATGCGGACCCACGACGGGACGACCCGGAGGTTCCTGCGTCCGTCGTCGGGGATTCCGTGGCCTTCCCCCGCACATCCCCTGTCGGCTTCGCCTTGGCTGCTCCCTCCGGAGAGGAACGCCTTGACGACCCCTTGCCCCTGGCATGTTCGGCGGAGCCCGCCGCGGACGCCGTGCGCGTCCCCGTGGACGTCGAACGTCTGCGTGACGAGGATCGCTTCGCCGTGCGCGTACTCGACGAATGGGGAACCGCGTCGCCGTCCTCGACCTTTATGGGTTCCGGCGCCGTATCCTTGGTGACCAAAGCTGATTCCTCCCATGGTTCGCCTGCCGCCGGCGGCGTAGGCGCACTCGGGGACAGGCTACAAAGACAACCATTGGAGTCAACCATGAGCCGGGGACGATTATTCCCGTCCCCGGGGCCTCACCTCGTCATCCGTGCGCCCCTTGTCATCCGTGCGCCCCTCGTCCTCCGTTCGCCCATGGTGAAGCCACACCCGGACCCCCGTCCCTTCCCCGGATACGCGGATGCGTGCCGGACTCATCCGCATGACCAGGGCATCCGCGCGCTATCTGTTCCGGTCATCGTCGGATCGGCCATCCCCGTCCGGCGCGTAGGAACCGGATCCGCCGGAGGATGCCGCGGCGCCGGCGGATGATGCTCCGCGACGCCATGCCGGAAGAATCCCGCGCGCCGCGGCGGCCAGGACGATCGAGGCAAGGGTGCAGTCCGGATCGTCCCTGCGGATGAGCTCGGCGTCACGGGCCGCGCGGGGATCCCCCATCCACCACTCCGAGTACGCGATGACGGCCCTCGGCTGGATCGACAGGTCGATGGGGACCCGGGACGCCATGTCCCCCAGCATCGCCATCCCACGCCGGCATCGGTCGGCATCGGGCGCTTTCGTGGGATCATCGAAGAACAGCGACAGCAGCGCCGTCATGCGCAGCACGTTGGCCGGATGCTGGGGATTCGCCGCCATCTCCTTCAGCGCCCGCCGATCCTCGTTCCCGCACACCAGAGAGACGATGAGCACGTCGCGCACGGCCAGAGTCTCGCCCATCATCACGACGAGGACGGCCGCGTCCCGGGGACCGAGAACGGACCCGTCGTCGATGAGGGCATCCAGCCATCGGTTCAACGGGCCCTCAACCCACTCGGCGTCGGCGACGGAAGGTCCCCGTTCCAGCCGGTCGGTTCTGAACGTCCGGATCGTCTCCCGAAGCGCGGCCTCGGCGAAGGGATCGCCCGTCATGACATCATCCGTTGAATCGGACCGTATGACGGAGGAATCAGATCCGGAAACGGTGCGGCCATCGTCTGCGGTGCCGTCCCTTCCACCGCTGCCTGATCCGTCGCCGTCCGCTTTATCACGGTCCACGTCATCACGACCCGTTTCATCGCAGCCGATGCAATCGTCGCCGCCCGCGTGCGTCTCCCCCGTCCCGTCGTGCAGCCGCCAAGCCCGGCCATGGCCGCCATCATCCAGCAGCATCCGATCCCCTCCACCCGTTCGTTCCTGCTTCGCGAACCGTCGCCGCGACATCCACGACGTTGCCGGAAGAAGGACGATTCCCGGATTCCCGACCGACGTTGTGGTCAGATGCGGGTCATGCATCCGGTAGGACGGTGAGGATACCCTCGGAGCCATGAGCACGATTCCCGACCGCCGGGCCATCGAACGGCGCACTGTCGCCCTGATCCGGGACTCCATGCGAGGTGGCGCCTTCTTCGGGACGAAGACCGGAGCGACAGTGACCCCGACCTCCGCGACGGACGAGGACGGCGTTCCGCGACCCGTATCCCGCAGGGACGCAGGCGTGGCCGAGGCGGTGGCCGCGCAGGCGCTGGACTCGTCGCGGGGAGGCAAAAGACTGCGCGCGCGGCTGGCGATGACGGCGTACGCCTGCACGGCCGGATCCAATGCCACCAGGCAGGGACGTGACAACGCCATGCCCGCAGCGATGCTCGACCTGGCATGCGCCATCGAGATCTTTCAGACGGCTGCCCTCGTTCATGACGACATCATCGACGAATCGGATCTGCGCCGCGGAAAACCCAGCGCGCACCGCG
>CALEGL010000226.1 GCA_937876495.1 uncultured Bifidobacterium sp. | reverse complement strand
GTGTAGAGGGGAGTGGGCGGGGCGACGGCGGGGGGGAGGCCGGGGGGGGGGGCGAGCGGGGAGGCCACGGGGAGCGCGCGGCGGGAGGCCGGGAGGGCAGCGGGACGGACCGGACGGCCCGCGACCGGCCGGGGGGACGCGGCCCGGGCGGCGGGGGTGGACCTGCCGGTCCTGGTGGGATAGGACCGCCATCCGGACGTGGACACCGTGGAAGCGGGCCGAGCGGATCCGGCGCGCCCGTTTCCGTGACGTGGAGCCCGCGTCCGATGCTCGCGACGCAATGCCTGTGAGGGACGCAAGGACTTGGGATAGGCGCAAGGAAACAAGGAAAAGAGGAACGAATGGAGTCACGCATCATCCCCGTCTTCGACGGGCACAACGACCTTCCGTGGGAGTGCCGGGTCAACCGGGGCTACAGCGTCGAGGGTATCGACCAGGAGCTGGAGCAGACGCTGCACACCGACATCCCCAAACTCAGGCGCGGGGGGTACCTCGCCCAGTTCTGGTCCGCCTACGTCTCCTCGGAGTATTCGGGTGGCGATGCGGTCGTCGCGACCCTTGAACAGATCGACTGCATCCACCGCATGTGCGCTCGCTATCCGAAGGACTTGCGGATCGCCACGACCGCGCAGGACGTCCGTGACGCCCGCGACGAGGGCCGCATCGCCTCGCTTATCGGCATCGAGGGCGGGCACCAGATCGCCGACGACCTGGCCGTGCTGCGCGAGTACGCGCGTCTCGGCGTGCGCTACATGACGCTGACGTGGAACAACACCAACGAGTTCGCGGACGCGGCCGTGGGCCAGCGGCGCTGGCACGGGCTCAATGACCGGGGCCGCGAGGTCGTGCGCGAGATGAACCGCATCGGCATGATTGTGGACCTGTCGCACGTCTCGGCGGAGACCATGCGCGACGCCCTGGCGGTCAGCTCGCTGCCCGTGATGTTCAGCCATTCGTCGTGCTACTCAGTCAACCCGCATCCGCGCAACGTCCCCGAGGACGTCCAGAGGATGCTCGCCGAGAACGGAGGCGTGCAGATGATCACCGCCGTCCCCGGATTCGTCTCCGCCGAGGTCCACGAATGGGCCGAGGCGGGGGAGAAGGGCCCGCGTCCCCGCGTCACGGTGTCCATGGTCGCCGACCATGTCGAGGCCGCACGGGACGTCATGGGAGTCGATCACGTCGGCGTCGGCGGGGATTTCGACGGCACGGGCTCGATGCCCGAGGGGCTCGAGGACGTCGGCAGGTACCAGAACCTCTTCGAGGAGCTCCGCTCGCGCGGATGGAGCGAGGACGACCTCGACGCGCTCGGCTGGCGCAACGCGCTGCGGGTGCTGGAGGCCGGCGACGGGGCGTACCGGGGGTTCATGGCCGCCGGCCGGTGAGAGGTGCCCCGATCCGTCCGTCCATGCGTTCGCCGGTCGTTCCCCGTGGTGTCGTGATGACGCCGGAATTGGGAATTTTTCCTGTTTTGATGGCGTTTTCCTGAATTAACTCAGTGGAAACATTCGTAATCGAAAGAGAAAACGGATTTTACGAGCGATGCGGAAACAAGCGATTCAATGGGCCACGTTCGTCGGCAAGCAGACCGGCGTGAAGAAGGAGGGATGTTATGGGAAGACGTTGGAAGGTCATCGGTGCGGCGCTGAGCGCCCTGGCATGCACCATCGGTCTGGCGGGCTGCGGCGGCGGCGGGAATAGCGCCAACGGAGGGGCAAACAAGACGCTGACCATCGATATGTCATTTGCCCTCAGCAGCATGGATCCGCAGCGCGCATTCGAGGCGACGGGTTACGAGGTCAATCACAGTGTATACGACACGGCGCTCACCTTCGACGGCGACGACCTGTCGAAGGTCAAGCCCTCGGTCACCACCTACAAGATGTCCGATGACAATAAGGTCATGACGCTGACGCTCAACGGAACCCACAAGTTCTCCGATGGCAAGACCGTCACGGTCGACGACATCGTCTTCTCCCTCAAAAGGCTGCAGGGGATCAAGGGCAATCCCAGCTACCTTCTTGACGGCATCACGGTGAAGAAGATCAGCGACAAGTCCCTGACGCTGACCGCCAAGCAGTCGATGCCCGAGATGCCGACGATCCTTCCCGCGCCTCCGATGTCCATCGTCGAGAAGTCGGTGGTGGTCAAGAACGGCGGTACCCTCAACGAGAAGGATTCGGCGGAGAAATACCTTACCGACCATTCCGCGGGATCGGGACCGTACATGTATGACTCCGTCTCGACGGATACGGCCATCGTCCTCAAGCGCAACCCGTACTACACGGGAACGAAGCCGTACTATGACCGCGTCGTCATCAACAACGTCGACTCCGATTCGCAGAAGATCAACCTCGAAGGCGACAACGCCGACCTCGCCGAGAACATCACCAATGACGAGTCCGCCAAGATGAACTCCTCCAAGTTCACCAAGACCACGGGCACCTCCCTGTCGACCTGGTTCCTCAGTTTCAACACCTATGCGAAGTACGGCGGCTATGCGGCCAACTCCGATTTCGTCTCGGCCATGAAGCATGCCATCGACTACGACAGCATCATCGACCTCATAGGGTCGGGGACCAAGCGCCCCGCGAGCGTCATCCCCTTCACCATCCCGGGCGCCATCAAAAGCGATGAGAACCTGACGTACGACCTGACCAAGGCCAAGGAGTACCTCAAGAAGTCGGGGTACAACGGTTCGACGATCGAGCTCAACTATTCGAGCGAAAGCGCCCACCTCGGTGACGTCGCGCAGATGGTCCAGTCCGATGCGAAGAAGATCGGGGTCAACATCAAGCTCAATCCTCTCACCGCGGCGAACCGTCTGTCGGCATCCAGGGAGAACAAGTTCCAGATCGCCATCTCCAACTGGGGCGCGGATTACCCGGATCCGGCCAACTACCTGTCGTTCATGCCTCTTGACGAGGCGGACAGCGTCCACGACTGGGCGTATGGGGAGAGCGACACGGCCGACGCCATCAAGCCCTATGTGACGGCGGCGAAGAACGCGACGGGCGACGCCCGTGTCACCGCGTACGAGACGCTGATGCACAAGCTGGCGAAGTACGGCCCCTACGTTCCTCTGTACCAGCCCACCAACTTCGTCATGAGCACGAACTCGATCAAGGGAGTCGTCAACAACGGGATCTGGGGAATCGATTACGCGCTGATCCATCAGTAGTCCCCACCGTCCATGGGAACGGGCCGTCCCGTGCACGAC
>CALEGL010000225.1 GCA_937876495.1 uncultured Bifidobacterium sp. | reverse complement strand
CCCTGGGGCCCCACACAGCCCGTCACGCCTGCTCCCGCAAGGGATGGGATGCGACGGGGGACACGTCGGAAACGGGCGCCATCGATCGGAATCAGCAGACGTTCGTCAGCTTCGTCAGCAGCGTGCGGATGGCGTCATCCGTCATGCCTTCGGCGCAGAAGGTCCCCGGTCGCGGGACGTGCCTATAATCCAACAGGTTCCGGTTCACGCCCGCCATCGGGGCGCGGCGACCCGGGTCCCCCGAATTCCCTAGGAGACATATGAAGCAGGGCATCCATCCCGACTATCACCCCGTGCAGGTCCTCTGCTCGTGCGGCAACACCTTCGTCACCCGTTCCACGTATCCCGGCGACCATATGACCGTCGACGTGTGCGCCAAGTGCCACCCCTTCTACACCGGCAAGCAGAAGATCCTCGACACCGGCGGCCGCGTCGCCCGGTTCGAGAAGCGCTACGGCAAGAAGAGCAAGTAGCGTCGCCGACGCCAGTCCCCGCCTCCCGTCCAGGCCGTGCGAGGGCTGGCGTTTTCGTATGCGCCGACGCGACGCGGAACCCTCCGCCGATCCGGTGCGGATGCAACGATGCGGCCGTGCGGGCTTCCACGCTCCGGCGACGGGCATGACGACGCGATGACGGCGACGGGAAAGAGACGATGACGATACGGTACAGGGAGGATGACGTCGATGGCCGATGAGGAGTTCCCCGCCGCGCTGGCTGCGGTGAAGGAGTACGAGGACCTCGAAAGGCGCATGAGCGACCCGGCGGTGGCATCCGACCCGACCGCCATACGCAAGCTCGGACGGCGCCATGCCGAGCTGGGCGTCATCGTCTCGGCCTACAGGCGCTACGCCTCGACGCGGGACGACCTCGAGGCCGCCCGTGAGCTGGCGGGGGAGGACGCCGAGTTCGCCGCAGAGGCGACCCGGCTCGAGGGCGAGCTGTCCAAGGCCGAGGATGCGCTGCGCACGGCGCTCATCCCGCGCGACCCCGACGACTCGCGTGACGTCATCATGCAGATCAAGGCGGGAACCGGCGGCGAGGAGGCCGCGCTGTTCGCCGGTGACCTGCTGCGCATGTACTCGCGGTACGCGGAGAAGCGCGGATGGACGGTCGCCCTGCAGAGCGAGAACCGCACCGAGCTCGGCGGCGTCAAGGACGTCCAGGTGGCCATCCGCGCCAAGGGGTCGCCCTCGCCCCAGGACGGCGTCTGGGCCAGCCTCAAATACGAGGGTGGGGTCCACCGGGTGCAGCGCATCCCCGTCACCGAATCACAGGGCCGCATCCAGACCTCCGCGGCGGGCGTCATCGTCTTCCCGGAGGCCGACGAGGACGACGACGAGATCGAGATCGACCCCAAGGACCTCAAGATCGACATCTTCATGAGCTCCGGCCCCGGCGGGCAGTCCGTCAACACCACGTATTCGGCGGTGCGCATGACGCATATCCCCACGGGCATCGTCGTGAGCATGCAGGACGAGAAGTCGCAGATCCAGAACAGGGCGGCCGCGCTGCGCGTGCTCAAGTCCCGGCTTCTCGCCATGAAGCATGAGAGGGAGGCCGCCGAGGCCGCCGACATGCGCCATTCGCAGGTGAGGTCCCTGGATCGTTCCGAGCGGATCCGCACCTACAACTTCCCCGAGAACCGCATCGTCGACCATCGCACGAACTACAAGGCCTACAACCTCGACCAGGTTCTCGACGGCGACCTGCAGGCGGTGATCGACAGCGACATCCAGGCCGACGAGGCGGCGCGTCTGGAGGGACGTCGATGAGCGTCGCCGGCACGACGGAGGACGTCTCCGGCGGCGACGTCCACGGCTCCGCCGATGCCGTCCTCGCGCCGGATTCCCCCATACCCGATCCGCTGCTGGACGCCGGCGACGTCGATGTCCTCGTGCGTAGGGCGGCCGTGCTGCTGCGGGCCGGGGGAGTGGAGAACGCCGACCATGACGCCGCCGTTCTTCTCGCCCACGTCCGCGGCGTGCCCAGGGCCGAGGTCGACCGGGCCCGTCTTCTGGGGAAGGCATTGGCGGATTTCGCCGGCGATGAGGGGAGGGACGCCATGCTGCGGGACTTCGCAGCGGTGCTTCGTCGTCGAGCCTCGCGCGAGCCTTTGCAGTCCATCGTCGGGCATGCGCCCTTCCGGACCATCGACGTCGAGGTTGGCCCCGGCGTCTTCATCCCGCGTCCCGAAACGGAGATCGTCGTGCAGACGGCGCTGGACTGGATTGCCGGCCAGGGCATCTACGGGCCCCGCGTCATCGACCTGTGCACGGGAAGCGGCGCCATAGGGCTGTCGGTGGCGGTGGAGGTCCCCGGAGCCGAGGTGTGGGCGGTGGAGCTGTCCGAGAAGGCCGCGGCCTGGGCGCAGCGGAACCATCGGCGCCTGAGTCGCTCGAATCCGGGAATCGCCTATGCCTTCCATCTCGTCCATGCAGACGCCACCAGCCCCACCACGTTGGCCGCGTTCGACGGTTCGGTGGACGTGGTCATATCCAATCCGCCCTACATCCCCGAAAGCCGTCCGGTCGAGCAGCCCGAGGTGCGCGACCATGATCCGGCGATGGCCCTGTACGGGGGGTCGGCGGATGGCGCGGCCATCCCCGAGCGCATCATCGACCGCGCGGCCGGGCTGCTGCGCAAGGGCGGTCTTCTCGTCATGGAGCATGACGTGACGCAGGGCGACCAGCTCGTCGCCTACGCCCTCGCCCACGGATTCGGCGAGGCCCGCACCGAACGCGACTGGACCGACCGGCCGCGCGAACTCATCGCCCTGCGGTAGCGTCGGGCGTCGCCCCGTCATCGACGTCCCTGATCGTGATGGATCTTCCGAACCATCTTCCGTCGTCGTCCTCGGCATTTCGGCTCCGGCGTCCTACGTGCGCGTCCGGCGTCCGTCTGCGATGCCGGCATCCGGCCCCGGACGCCGTTCGTCTCGACGCAATGGTGCAATGAGGGTTTGACGGCATGAGGACGAGGATAGGGACGAGGCGGACGGGGAGGTTCGATGGTCACGGTTCTTCAGGTCGATGAGGATTCGCTGCGCCAGGCGGCGCGGATCGTGCGCGAGGGGGGATTGGTCGTCGTCCCCACCGACACCGTGTACGGCATAGCCTGCGATCCCTTCAACCAGGCCGCCGTCGACCGCATCTACGAGGTCAAGCGCCGCGAGAGGTCCAAGGCCCTGCAGGTGCTCATGTCCTCGCTGGGCGATCTGCATGCGCTGGGCCTCGAGCTTCCCGAACCCCTGGACTCGCTGTCCGAGGAGTTCCTTCCCGGACCCTTCTCTCCCATCGCCGTGGCGGGCGATGACTGCACGCTCGTCACCCCGAAGCCCGAGTCCGGCGGCTCGCGCACCCAGGCCATCCGCATCCCCGACTCCGACGTCGCGCTCAGGGTGCTGCGGGCCACCGGCCCGCTGGCGGCCTCCAGCGCCAACAGATCCGGCGAGCAGAGCGCCCAGAGCATTCAGGAGGCTCTGGCGTCCCTTGGCGATGACGTCGACCTGTATCTCGACGGCGGTCCGACCGCCAGCCATGTGGCGAGCACCGTCGTCGCCGCCGATGCCCAGGCTCCCGGGGGAATCATCGTTCTCCGCGAAGGAGTGATTCCTGCCGTCGAGATCCGTGATGCGCTGAGGCATGCGTCTGCCGGGGCCTCGACGGGCTCCATCCGAGGTCAGGCCGCGTGAGGGTCTATCTGCTCATCGCCGCCATCGCCGGCGGAGTGACCTGGCTGGTCACGCCGCTGGTGCGGCATCTGGCCATCCGCGTGGGCGCGGTCGGCCGGGTCCGGGCCCGCGACGTGCATACCGTTCCCACGCCTCGCATGGGCGGGCTCGGCATGCTCATCGGATTCCTCGGCGCCATGGTCTTCGCCTGGCGCATCCCCTTCATCGGCCAGCTGTTTACCGACGGCCATCAGGCCTGGGTGGTGATGATCGGCGCCGTGCTCATCTGTCTGCTGGGCATCGCCGATGACATCTGGGACCTCGACTGGATGCTCAAGATGTCCGGTCAGCTTCTCATCTCCGTGTTCGTCGCCTGGGGAGGGCTGCAGATCATCTCCCTGCCCCTGGGAAGCTCCCTGGTGACGGCCTCGCCCAGCCTGTCCATGGCCATCACCGCCTTCCTCATCGTGGCCTCCATCAACGCCGTGAACTTCGTCGACGGACTCGACGGGCTGGCCGCGGGGATCGTCGCCATCGGAGGCATCGCCTTCGGCGCCTACTCCTACATCCTCGCGCGTTCCTCACCGAGCTACGCCTCGATGGCCACTCTCATCGACGTGGCGATGGTGGGCACCTGCGTGGGGTTCCTTCTGCACAACTGGCATCCGGCCAAGCTGTTCATGGGTGATTCGGGATCCATGCTGCTCGGCTATCTCATCACCTGCGCGTCCATCGTCATGACCGGGCATCTCGACCCCGCCTCCGTGCACGCGAGCATCTACCTGCCGGTGTTCGTCCCCGTGCTGCTGCCGGTGCTCGTGCTCTTCCTGCCGGTTCTCGACATGTGCCTGGCCATCGTCAGACGAGTGAGCCACGGGCAGTCGCCCATGCATCCGGACCGTATGCATCTGCACCACCGGATGCTGCGGATCGGCCATTCCGTCCAGGGTGCGGTGCTCATCCTCTGGGGATGGGCCGCTCTCATCGCCTTCGGGTCGATCACCATCCTCGTCGTTCCGGCCGTGTACGTCTTCGTCGGCATGGCCGTCGCCGCCGTGCTTCTGTCCGCGGCGACGCTGTCTCCGTACCTGCGGCATCGTCTGCCCGAGATCAGACGGGAGAACGCCGAACTGCGCGCGGCGCAGCATGCGACGGGGCTTCCCGGCCGTCGCCGGGGCGTCGGACGCGGGCCGCTGGCCCGGCGGAATGGACGCAGGTCGTACGACGTGCCGGACGAAGCCCCCTTCGACATGCGCCCGTCCGATGCGTCCGACGTCCCGGAGGACGTCGACGATGGGGGCGACCCCCGGCGGCGGTCCTCGACGCCGCACGTCCCCGTGGCTGGTGACGGCCGATGACGATGGACCCCGGCCGGGGGATGGCCCCGGGCGCTCTGCGCCGAGAGCCGACCACGGGTGTCGCACGTCACCCGACGCTCATATAGTGGCCCTATGGCTAACAATTCTGATGCGACCCCCCAGGCGCCATACGCCCCTCTGCCCCCGGTTTTCGCCAAGCTCGGGCTGGCCTACGATGACGTGCTCCTCCTGCCCAACGAGACGGACGTCATCCCCTCCGAAGTGGACACCACCACCCGCCTGACCCGCGAGATCACCATGAAGGTCCCGGCCATCTCGGCCGCCATGGACACCGTGACCGAATCCGACATGGCCATCGCCATGGCCCGCAACGGCGGCATAGGCGTGCTTCACCGCAATCTGTCCATCGACGACCAGGCCGCGCAGGTCGACGTCGTCAAGCGCAGCGAATCCGGCATGATCACCGACCCGCTCACCGTCAATCCCGACGTGAGCCTGACGGATCTCGACAAGCTGTGCGGGCGCTTCCACATCTCCGGCCTTCCGGTCGTCGACAAGGACAACCGTCTCGTCGGCATCATCACCAACCGCGACATGCGCTTCATCCCCTCCGAGGACTACGACCGGCTCACCGTGGCCGACGTCATGACCAAGGACGACCTCATCACCGGTCCCTCGGACATCTCCCGCGAGGACGCCCACCGCCTTCTCGCGCAGCACAAGGTGGAGAAGCTGCCTCTCGTCGACAAGGACGGCCATCTCACCGGGCTCATCACCGTCAAGGACTTCGTCAAGACCGAGCAGTACCCCGACGCCACGAAGGACGGCCAGGGACGTCTTCGCGTGGCCGCCGGCGTCGGGTTCCTCGGCGATGCCTGGCAGCGCGCCTCCGCCCTTATGGAGGCCGGCGTCGACGTGCTCGTCGTCGACACCGCGAACGGGGAGGCGCGTCTCGCCCTCGACATGATCCGCCGGCTCAAGTCCGACCCGGCCTTCCGCGACGTGCAGATCATCGGCGGCAACGTGGCCACGCGCCAGGGCGCCCAGGCGATGATCGACGCCGGTGTGGACGCCGTGAAGATCGGCGTCGGCCCCGGTTCCATCTGCACCACCCGGGTCGTCGCCGGCGTCGGCGTCCCCCAGCTCACGGCCGTGTACGACGCGGCGCAGGCCTGCAAGGCCGCCGGAGTCCCCTGCATCGCCGACGGCGGCATCCACTACTCCGGCGACATCGCCAAGGCCCTGGTCGCGGGCGCGGACTGCGTCATGCTCGGCGGCGCGCTCGCCGGCTGCGAGGAGGCCCCGGGCGAGAAGGTGCTGCTGCACGGCAAGCAGTACAAGCTGTACCGAGGCATGGGGTCGTTGGGTGCCATGGCGCCGCGCGGCCGCAAGTCCTACTCCAAGGACCGCTACTTCCAGGCGGACGTCACCAGCAACGACAAGGTCGTCCCCGAGGGAGTCGAGGGCGAGGTGCCCTACCGCGGGCCGCTCAACGCCGTCCTCTACCAGCTCATCGGCGGTCTGCACCAGTCGATGTTCTACGTGGGCGCGCACAACATCCCCGAGCTGCAGCAGCGCGGCCGCTTCATCCGCATCAC
>CALEGL010000224.1 GCA_937876495.1 uncultured Bifidobacterium sp. | reverse complement strand
TGACAGATCGAGTCAGGGTGGTAGTCTGTCAGTGTAGTCAGCAGCGTGCGTAGCGCGTCTGTGTGGAATGTAGTGTTAGTTGTTTAGGAGTGCGGCGACCACCCAGAGCTACACTTCTCTATTCGTCGGCAGCGTCAGAGGGGTATAAGAGACAGCATCGGCCCGGGTCGCCGCGAGGGACGCGAAGCCGTGGAAGTCCTCGCGAGCGTCCGGCGGGTGGAGCTACGTCGTGATGCGCCCCCGGATGGTCGATTTCGTGCTGTCCATGCCGCGCGGGGCCCAGATCATGTATCCCAAGGACATCGCCCAGGTCATCTCGCTGGGCGACGTCCGCCGCGGGATGCGCGTCCTCGAATCCGGGGCGGGGTCGGGAGCGATGAGCATCGCCCTGCTCGAGGCCGTGGGCCCCGAAGGGACGCTCACCAGCGTCGAGATGCGCCCCGAATTCGCCCGCGTGGCCCAGGCCAACGCCACCGTGTACTTCGGATCGCGACCCGCATGGTGGAACGTCGTGACGGACGACTTCGACTCCGCTGCGGCGCTCATGCCCGCCCATACCGTCGACCGCATCGTCCTTGACATGCTGGATCCCTGGAACCGGCTCGAGCAGGCCTGGCGGGTGATCGCGCCCGGCGGGGTGCTCATCTCCTACGTCACCACGACCACCCAGCTGTCCCGACTTGCCGACGGTCTGCGCTCCTCGGGCCACTGGACGGAGCCGGACATCGGCGAAAGTCTCGAGAGGGGGTGGAAGGCCGAAGGACTCGCCGTCCGCCCGCATCATGACATGATCGGGCACACCGGCTTCCTCGTCGTGACCCGTGCGATGGCCGAGGGCGTCGAGGCGCCGGCGCGCCGCCGGCACGGCGCGAAGGATGCCTCCGTCGACATCGATTCGCTGGACGAGGGGCAGAGGCGGGAGCGGCTGGAGGAGCTCGAGCTGCGGGACATATCGGACCGCAAGCTGCGCAAGGTGCTCCGCGACCTGGACGCCCAGGTCGCGCGACTGCCTCTGCGGCCGTCATCGAAGGGGGAACCGGAATGAAGGACGATCTGAAGTCGCTGGCGAAACGCGCCCGGCATGCGCGGCACGTCCTCATCCTCATGCGCCACGCCAAGGCGGAGTCCGTCGAGGAGGCCCCCGGCGGACGAGACATCGAGCGGGCGCTGGTGGACAAAGGCAAAAGGCAGGCGTCGCGCGTCGCCGATGGGCTGGAGGGGCTGAACCTGACGCCGGACCGCATCGTGTGCTCGGGGGCCGTCCGCGCGCGCCAGACGCTGGACGGCATGCTGCCGACCTTCGGGGACGGGCCCGTCGTCGACTACCGACGGAGCCTGTATGACGGCGGCTTCCAGGACATGCTTGATGAGATCGTCCGGACTCCTCGCGGCACGCGGACGCTGATGGTGCTGGCGCATGAACCGACCGTGTCCATGGCCGTGCAGCGCCTCGCCGGGGACGACTCCGACCCTCGTTGCCTCGACCTGGTCGGGCTGGGCATGCCCACCGCCACCGTGGCAATCCTCGTGGCCGATGCCGAGTTCGCGGACTGGACGCCTGATGCGGCGGCCTTGATCGCCGTGCTCAGGCCGAAGGACATGCGCTAGGCCGGTTCCCTGTCTTCTCCGGTGCCATGTCATTCCCGGTGCCGTGGACCTCCCGCGACATGAGTCCGATGACGGGCGCCGCCACGGCCCCGCCCGTTATAAGCCCCGTCTATGGCGACACCCCGGTTCCGCTGATACCCCCGGCCGAGGGCCGGCGTCTTGCTACTGTATACCGCGTCATCACACTGTTGGGAGGGACGAATGCCCGTACTCACGTCGGTTTCCGGCTTTCCGCGCATCGGGCGGAACCGCGAGCTCAAGAAGGCCATCGAAGGCTACTGGAAGGGCTCGGTGAGCCTGGAGGACATGCGGACGACCGCCCGCGACCTGAGGGCGCGCCATTGGAAGGTCCAGAAGGACCACGGCGTCGACCTCATCCCCAGCAACGACTTCAGCTACTACGACCAGATGCTCGACACCGCGCTGCTGCTCAACGCCGTGCCGCGACGGTACCGTGACCTCGGCTTCGACGCTCCCGAGGACACCCTCTTCGCGGTGGCCAGGGGCTATCAGGGGGAGCGCGGCGACGTCACCGCCCTGCCGATGAAGAAGTGGTTCACGACGAACTACCACTACATCGTCCCGGAGATCGAGTCCTCCACGCAGATCCGCCTCGCCTCCTCCAAGCCCTTCGACGAGTTCCTCGAGGCGCGGGAGCTGGGCATCGAGACCAAGCCCGTGCTCATCGGCCCGTACACCTTCCTCAAGCTCGCCCGCGATCCCAATGCCGAACCTCTTGAACTCGACCGCGGTCTGACGAACGACGTCGCCGCCGCATACGCCGCGGTCCTCTCCCGCTTCGCCGACCTGGGCGCGTCCTGGGTGCAATTCGACGAGCCGTATCTCGTCCTCGACAAGGAGCGCGGCGACGAGTCGCTGTTCACCTCCCTGTACACGACGATCCTCGCCGCCCGTCGAAACGGCGTGAAGGTGCTGCTCAACACCTACTTCGGCCATGTGGCGGACATCTACGAAAAAATCGCGCTGCTGGGCTTCGACGGAGTCGGCCTCGACCTCGTCGAGGGACGCGAGGAGAACCTCAACGCCGTGGGCCGGGTGGGCGTGCCTTCCACCACCACGGTATTCGCCGGAGTGATCAACGGTCGCAACATCTGGCGCAACGACTACGCCACCAGCCTGGGCATCATCGACGCCCTGCACAAGGTCACCCCGAACGTGGCCGTCTCCACCGCATCCTCCCTGCTGCACGTGCCGTACACCACCCAGGAGGAGACGAACCTCGGCACCGACGTCGTGCGTCACTTCGCCTTCGCCGTGGAGAAGCTCGACGAGCTGCATGACGTGGCCTCGCTGGCCGACGCCGGCGATGATGCACGCCGTACGTCCTCCGTCCTCGCCACCAACCAGGCTCTGTTCGACGGCACTCGCGTGAAGACCGACGCGGCCGTCGCCCGCCGTCTCGACGCCCTGTCGGACGCCGACTTCGTCCGCACGCCCGACCGCGAGGAGCGCCGTCGGCTGCAGCATGAGGAGCTCGGCCTTCCCCTTCTGCCGACGACGACGATTGGATCCTTCCCCCAGACGACGCAGGTGCGCGCCGAACGCGCCCGCCTGCGCAAGGGCGAGATTGACCAGGCCGCCTACGACGCCTTCATCCGCGGGAAGATCGACGAGGTCATCCGCCATCAGGAGCAGATCGGCCTGGACGTGCTCGTCCACGGCGAGTTCGAGCGCAACGACATGGTCGAGTACTTTGGCCAGAACCTCAACGGCTTCCTCTTCACCCGCAACGCCTGGGTGCAGTCATACGGCACGCGCTGCGTCAAGCCCCCGATCGTCTGGGGCGACGTCTCACGCGCCCGTCCGATCACCGTCGAATGGAGCTCCTACGCGCAGAGCCGCACCAGCCACGTCGTCAAAGGCATGCTCACGGGCCCGGTGACCATCCTCAACTGGTCCTGGCCGCGAGAGGACGTCTCCCACGAGCTGCAGACGAGGCAGCTGGCGCTGGCCATCCGCGACGAGGTCCTCGACCTCGAGAAGGCCGGAATCCGCATCATCCAGATCGACGAGGCCGCCCTGCGCGAGAAGCTTCCGCTGCGCCGCAGCGACTGGCATTCGAAGTACCTCGACTGGGCCATCCCCGCCTTCCGCCTCGTGCACTCCGGCGTGAAGCCGACGACGCAGATCCACACGCATATGTGCTACTCGGAGTTCAACGACATCATCCGAGACATCGATGCGATGGACGCCGACGTCATCTCCTTCGAGGCGTCGCGCGGCGACCTGGTCGTCCTCGACGCCATCCATGACGCCGACTTCCGCACCGAGGTCGGCCCGGGCGTCTACGACATCCATTCGCCGAGAATCCCTAGCGTGGAGGAGATCAAGGGGCGCATCCGCCAGATCCTCGCCAAAATCGACGCCGACCGCGTGTGGATCAACCCAGACTGCGGACTCAAGACGCGCGGCGAAGCCGAGACCTGGCCGAGCCTGGAGAACCTCGTCGCGGCGGCGAAGGACATCCGGGCGGAGCTCTCCCGCTGATGCACCGTCCGCGCTTCTCCCTCGAAGTCTTCCCGCCGAAGCGCAACGGCCCGGTCGGGACCATCTACGATACGCTGGACGGCCTCGAGGGGCTCGACCCGGACTTCATCTCCGTCACCTACGGGCACGGGTCGCTGGCCGACAGGACGGCCACCGCCCGGATCGCCGCCACCATCACTCGCGAGTACCGCATACCGGCGGTGGCGCATCTGACATCCCTGTACGCCGACGAGGCAATCGTCGACGAGGCGCTGCGGATGTTCGACGACGCCGGAGTATGCGCGGTGCTCGCCCTGCGCGGCGATCCCGTCCCCGGGCGCGAGCCCACGGGCCGCTTCCCGCATGCGAGCGACCTGGCCGCGTACATCCGATCCCGGCGACCCGACCTTCCCATCCTCGGAGCCTGCTATCCGGAGGGTCATGTCGACGCGACGGATCTTGCGACGGACGTCGACAACCTCGTGCGCAAGGTCGACGCCGGGGTGGGGCATCTCATCTCGCAGCTCTTCTACGACGACGACGACTTCTACCGATTCCTCGACCTGGCGCGGTCTCGGGGCATCGACGTCCCCATCGAGGCGGGAATCATGCCCATCGTCTCCGCGGCCTCGCTCACGCGCATGTCGCGGCGCTGCGGGTCGCGGATCCCCCCGCGCGTGCAGACGCTGCTGGACCGCTGGGGGGACGACGCCGAGGCCCTGAGGGAGGCCGGGATCATCGACGCCTCCGAGCAGATCGTCGACCTCGTCGCGCATGGCGTCGACGGCATCCACCTCTACACGATGAACCGCCCGGCGACGACGAGACGCATCTGGCGCAATGTCATGCCTCTGTTCGGCACCGCCGCCGACGGGCCCTCGCCCTTCCATCCCTCCGCCGTTCCCGCCTCGGATCCACCGGCG
>CALEGL010000223.1 GCA_937876495.1 uncultured Bifidobacterium sp. | reverse complement strand
AGGGGGAGGAGGAAGGCCATGCCGGGGGAGGGCGGGTCGAGACGGAAGCATCAGGGCGAGGGGCAGAGCGAGGGCGAGGGAGGCCGTGAGGCGACGGCGTGCGCGTGGGGCGGCCGTCCCCGAGACGTGGCCGTCGGTGCCGGACGCCAGGGCGGACGTGCCGGTCGCGCGGTCCTCCGGGGAATCTGTCCGGGACGATTCGGGCCGTGGCTGATATCGTGCCATGCGATTCACCCTACGACGCGGAGGGGATTGCCACGGTCCGCCCGACGTGGTCTGATAACCGCGTCCGTCACGCTCCGGGCATGAATTCCGGGGAATTCCCAGCCGACGGATAAGCTGGCCCCATGGGTCTGAGAGAACTGTGGAGAAGAATCGTCGCCGCGCTGTCCGGCAATGGACGCAAAGGCGATGACCCCATCGTCACGGACGTGCGCGTCGACGGCGACCCGGAGTCGGATGCGGACGGGACGCGGGGGCGCGGGCCCCGTCGTCCCGGGACGGGACGCGCCCGGATCGCCTCCGCTCCGCGACCCCATCGCGGCATGAGGATCGGCATCGCCGTGGTGGCGGTGCTCGCCGTCATCATCGGTCTCTTCCTGGGGCTGGACCGCTTCCTCACCGACCTCATGTGGTACGGGCAGCTGGGCTTCTCCAGCGTCGTCTGGACGCAGCTGTGGACCAAGGTCGGTCTGTGGGTCGCCTACGCCCTGGCCATGGTCGTCGTCAGCTTCGGGTCCGCCTGGCTGGCCATCCGCGCCCGTCCGGACTTCTCGGACGGCTCCACCATCCGCATCCGCGGCGACGTCCTCGAGATCGGTCATGGCGTCAGCTCGCGCACCGCCCGCCGCGTCACCATCGTCGTCTCCCTCATCGTGGGCGTGGCCCTCGGCTCTCGCTTCAACTCCCACTGGGCCCAGATCCTGCTTATGGCCAACGCCCAGTCCTTCGGCACGAAGGACCCGCAGTTCGGCCTCGACGACGGCTTCTACGTCTTCGTGCTCCCCGGGCTGCGCCTTGTGGTCTCTGCGATCGCGCTTCTCGTCGTGGTCGGCCTGCTGTTCAGCCTCGGCACCCATCTGGCGATGGGCGGCATCCGCTTCACCATGCCGGTGAAGGGCCGTGGCCTGTTCTCCCTGACGGCACGGGCGCGACGGCAGATCGCCGTATGGGTCCTGCTGTCCATGCTGGTATGGGCCGTCCAGCAGGTCCTCGCCGTCTTCGGCACGCTCACCGAGGAGGGCGATCGGATCACCGGCGCGACCTACACCACGGTGCATGCGACCATCCCGATCGGATTCCTCATGGCCGCCCTCACGGCGGCGCTTGGCGTGCTGCTTGCGGTGTGGCTCGCCCGCTCGCATGCCATCGACGGTCCCGCCCCCATCGGCGTGAGGGCCTCGGTCGCCCTGCGCGCCTGGAGGGTGCCTGCCGTGGCCGTAGGGGCGGTCGTCGTCGTCAGCCTGCTGCTGACGGGACTGTGGCCCGCGATCATCCAGCGCTTCAAGGTCAACCCCAACGCGCAGGAGGCCGAATCCACCTACATCCAGCGCAACATCGACGCCACGCGCAGGGCCTATGGGCTCGACAAGGTCAAGGTCGAGCAGTACAAGGCCACCACCACCGGCAAGTCGGGCGCGCTCGCCACCGAGGCCGAAAGCACCGCGCAGATCCGGCTCCTCGACCCCCAGGTCGTCTCCTCCACCTTCAAGCAGCTGCAGCAGTCCAAGCAGTACTACACCTTCGCGGACACCCTCGCCGTCGACAAGTACGACATCGACGGCGTCAGCCAGGACACGGTGATCGCCGCTCGCGAGCTCGACCTGTCCGGCAACGACAACCGCAACTGGGTCAACGACCACACCGTGTACACGCACGGCTACGGGGTCGTCGCCGCCTACGGCAACAAGGTCACCTCCGACGGACAGCCCGAGTTCTTCGAGTCGGGCATCCCCACGCAGGGCAAGCTCACCCAGTCCGAGAAGTACGAGCCGCGCATCTACTTCTCCCCGAACGCGCCCGAATACTCCATCGTGGGCGCACCGAAGGGCACGTCCTCCTGGGAGTTCGACTATCCCACCGGCTCCGATGGAGCGACGACCACGTTCACCGGCAACGGAGGCCCCAGCGTGGGCAACCTGTTCTCCCGTCTGCTGTACGCCGTGCGATTCGGGTCCGACCAGATCCTCTTCTCCGACCGGGTGACCTCGGCCTCGCAGATCCTCTATGACCGCAGTCCCAAGGAGCGCGTCGCCAAGGTCGCCCCCTACCTCACGCTGGACGGGCGCGTCTATCCGGCGGTCGTGGACGGGCGCGTCAAGTGGATCGTCGACGGCTACACGACCTCCGACGCCTATCCCTACTCGCAGACCACCGACCTGGGATCCGTCACCGAGGACTCCACGACGCGCTCGTCGAGCACGGTGTCCGGCCTCGGCTCCCAGAACGCCAACTACATCCGCAACTCCGTCAAGGCCACCGTGGACGCCTATGACGGCTCGGTCACGCTGTACGCCTGGGACACCAGCGACCCGGTGCTCAAGGCCTGGGAGAAGATCTTCCCGGGTCAGTACCACTCCATCTCCGAGATCTCCGGGGACCTCATGAGCCATCTGCGCTACCCGGAAAGCCTGTTCAAGGTGCAGCGGCAGCTGCTGGCCGACTACCACGTCACCAGCGCCAGCCAGTTCTTCTCCGGCGAGGACTTCTGGCAGGTGCCCGTCGACCCCACCGAATCCACCAAGGAGCAGGACGAGGACGTGCTGCAGCCGCCGTACTATCTGACGCTGCAGACAGGAGGATCGAAGAAGCCCGTCTTCTCGCTCACCTCCTCCTACATCCCCGCCGGCACCTCCACCCGCGAGATCCTCACCGGGTTCCTGTCGGTGGACTCCGACGCCGGGAGCACCGCGGGCGTCAAGGGGGCGAACTACGGGACGATCCGCCTCCAGGAGCTTCCCAAGGACTCGAACGTGCCGGGCCCGGGCCAGGCGCAGAACAACTTCAACGCCGACGCCGACGTCTCCAAGGAGCTCAACCTCCTCGAATCCGGGTCGACGACGGTGACGCGGGGCAATCTGCTCACCCTGCCCCTGGGCGGGGGACTGGTGTATGTGCAGCCCGTGTACGTCCAGTCCAGCGGGTCCACGCGCTTCCCGCTGCTCAAGAAGGTGCTCGTCGCCTTCGGCGAGCAGGTCGGGTTCGCCGACACCCTCGACCAGGCCCTCGACCAGGTCTTCGGCGGTGACTCCGGCGCCTCGGCGGGGGATGCGGAGAACGCCACGTCCTCGTCCGGCTCCTCGTCGTCGGATTCGTCATCCTCGGGGTCCTCCGCCTCGTCCGGCTCCTCGTCGTCCGGCTCCACGGAGGATTCGGCCACGGCCTCCCAGCTGAAGAAGCTGCTCGAACAGGCGAACCAGGCCATGCAGGACTCCGAGTCGGCGATGAAGTCCGGCGACTGGACCGCCTATGGCCAGGCCCAGAAGCAGCTCAGCGAGGCGCTGAACAAGGCGATGGAGCTCGAGAAATGACCGGCTCGAGCATAGGACGTGCCGGCGTGACGCCTTCGCATCCGGGAATCGCCGAATCGGAGGCGGCGGTGTCCGGATATCTGCTGCGCCCCGTGGAGAACCGTGACGTCCCTGGCATCACCGACGTCTACAACGAGGCCGTGGTCGCCGGGGGTTCGACGGCCGACCTGGAGCCCAGCACCGTCGCCCAGCGCCGGGAATGGGTGTCCTCCCACGTCCCGCGCGACCGGTATCCCGTCCTCGTGCTCGTCAGGGACCCCGGGTCCGGCGCCGACCCCGACGAGGGCGGCGGAGACCGCATCGAGGGGTTCGGATCACTGTCGCGCTTCCATCCGCGTCCCGGCTACGACGGCGTGGTCGAGCTGAGCTACTACGTGTCGTCCCGGGCCCGCGGGCGGGGCTGCGGCACGATGATCGTCAACCGTCTTCTGCGCGAGGCCGTGGCGCACGGCCATCGCATGGCCACCGCCATCATCTACGCGGACAACGCGGCCTCGCTGGCGCTGATGCGGCGCTTCGGATTCACGCGCTTCGGCCTGCTTCCGCACGCCTGCGTCGACGGGCGCGACCCCGGCTGGCGGACGGGACGGCCGAGGCTGGGGGATATGAGCTACTGGTACCGGGACCTGGTCTGATGCCGACGCCCGTCCGTCACGCTGGGTAGCATGGCGCGTCGGTGCGCGGGACGGCGGCGTGGTCCGGCGGCATCGGGACGAATGCTGCCGGGGGACGGACCCCGGGCGGCGGGAAGCGACGGGGAGAGGACGCATGGCATCGGAGTTCTGGCTCATCGCGGGACTGGGCAATCCGGGGGCGAAATACGAGGGCACCCGGCACAACATGGGCTTCATGGTCGCCGATGTTCTGGCGGAGCGCTGGGGGGTGACGCTGTCGGACCACAAGGGGCTTGCGCGTCTGGGCCGCGGAGTCATGAGGCTGGACGGACGGACGGCCAAGTTCCTTCTGGCCAAGCCCCTCACCTACATGAACGACTCCGGGGACGCCGTGTCCTCCGTCGCGAGCTACTACGGCATCGACGTGCGGCGGATCGTCGTCGTCCATGACGACATGGACCTCGACTTCGGCCGCATCAAGGTCAAGGCCGGCGGGTCCTCCGGCGGGCACAACGGCATCCGTTCCATCGACCGGTCCCTGGGCGACAACTCCTATTCGCGCGTGCGGATGGGCACGGGGCATCCCCGGCGCGGCCCGGACGCCCATGAGCAGGTCATCGACTGGGTGCTCAGCGGCTTCAGCGCCGCACAGCGCCACGAGCTTCCCGACGTGCTCGCCGACGGCGCCGACGCCGCCGGCGAGCACGTCGGGAAGCATTGTCTCTTATACACATACCCGTGCCCAAGAGACTAAGGCGAACATCGTATGCCGTTTTCCGCTTCGTATAAAAAAACATACCTCTGTACTTCTTGCCGACACACCGAGACATACGAATACCTCACAGATAAGTGTTTCCAGCTGTAACCGCTA
>CALEGL010000222.1 GCA_937876495.1 uncultured Bifidobacterium sp. | reverse complement strand
CTCAAGGCCTCGACCTCGACGGGCCGCGACGTCCCCCAGGTCGGCGATCCGGCCGATCTGGTGCTGATGGAGTCGAGCCCCTATGACGTATCCTCCCCCGAGGAGATGAAGGGCCTTGCTTCGACGATCAGAGCGACGATGCTTGCCGGGCGATGGACGTATCGGGACTGATCGAACGGACGCATTCGTCATCGCGGACGCAGAGAGCATAGAGGTAGGCAACGCACCCATCTCCAAGAGGTCGGACGCGGTTCTGCCTCATTTGATCCCGGACATCATGAAACTGCTCACGAACTGCCGCTGGAAGATGAAGAAGGCGATGAGCAACGGGGCAATGACCAGAAGCGTCGCGGCGCAGAGCTCGCCCCACTGGGCGCTGCTTTCCGTGGTCTTGGCGAACAAGGACATTCCCAGGGACAAAGGACGATTGTCCGGCGAGTTCGTCACGACCAGAGGCCAGAGGAAGTTGCTCCACTGATGGCTGACGGATACCAGTCCGAAGGCGACGTAGGTCGGTCGGGCAAGAGGCACGTAGAAATGCCATATGACCTGCAGCGTGTTGCAACCATCAAGACGCGCCGCCTCTTCGATCTCGATGGGAACACCGCGGAAGGTCTGTCGCAGCAGGAAGATCCCGAATGCGGAAAGAAAATAGGGAAGCATGATGCCGAGCATCGTATCGACAAGGCCGAGATCGGCGATGGTCTCGTAGTTCGGGAAGATGAGCACCTCATTGGGAATCATGATCTGCAGCAGGTACAGCGCGAAAAGCAGCCGTTTGAGGGGAAAGTCCATGCGCGCGAAGGCGTAGGCGGCAAGCGTGCCGGTAACGACCTGCACGGCGAGCACCCCGACGGCGAGAACGATCGTGTTGAGATAGTACCGGGGGAAGGGCGCCGCATCCCAGGCCGCCACGAAGTTGCCCATCGAGTACCCGCCACCGCCGTCGGTGCGGAACGACCTCCAGACCACCCACGCAAGCGGCACGACCCACACGGTGGCGAAACCCCACGTCCCCGCCGTTCTCAGAGCGCGGGGCAGCCCTCTGTCAGCGTTCATACGACGTCCTCCTCCCGAGCAGATACAGCTGGAGGCCGAAGGTCAAGAGAAGCACGGCCAGAAGGACGGACGTGACCGTAGCGGCCTTGCTGGAATCCACGAACTGGAACGCCGACTGATAGATGTAGTAGAGAAGCGAGGCACTCGAGTTGTTGGGCCCTCCCTGTGTCATGACGATG
Organism: uncultured Bifidobacterium sp.; assembly: GCA_937876495.1. GTDB lineage: Bacteria > Actinomycetota > Actinomycetes > Actinomycetales > Bifidobacteriaceae > Bifidobacterium. The sequence continues at coordinate 4,549 of CALEGL010000222.1, read as the reverse complement.
AGATGGTCAATCAGATGGAAGGCGTCCGCGGTGGACATGACCAGGCAGAACATGGTCGTCGGCATCAACAGGGGGAACGTCATGTTCCAGAAGAGCCTCCATCCGGATGCACCATCCAGCGCGGCCGCCTCGAGTACGTCCTGTGGAAGGTTCTTGAGCGCCGCGAGATAGAACACCATGTAGAAGCTGGCATCCTTCCAGACAAGCATCACGATGATCGCGGTCTTCACCGTCGCGTCGGAGCTCAGCAGACTCTGATCGGCGACGTGCACGGCGTCAAGTGCCACGCCGATGATCCCATCGGACGAGTACAGATACAACCAGATGTTGGCCACGGCAACCAAGGGAAGAATCACCGGATAGAAGAGGAACGACCTGACGAGCACATTGCCGGTGAAGGCGCGGTTCACCATCATGGCCATCGCCAGGGCCAGAGCGACGCTGAGCGGCACCACGGCGACGGCGTAAATGAGTGAATTGAGGAGGACCTGACCGAAAACCGAGTCGGAAACAAGACCCCGATAGTTCGCAAGTCCCACGAAACGCGGCTTCGGCAGTGCGATGTCGTCGAGGAAAAGACTTCCTCGAAGGGTCTCCCCGATGGGGAGAAACGTGAACACGGCCAGAAGCGCGAAGGATGGCAGAAGCAGACCATAGGCCTTCACGCCTTCCGTCAGTCTCCGACGACCGTGCGCATCCCGTGCGAGCACGCGATCGTCCTTCCTGTCTCGTCTCACTGTCCTCTCACCTTCCCGCCTGGGCCAATGGGGGCGGCCCATGCCACGTTTCCCGGTCCCGCAGCATCCGATCACCGATCGGTGGCATCCGCCTCCGAGACGTTCGCACGCCGACGGACGACGAATGCCCACTCCGATTCATCTCACTGATAGGCGGCCAAGGCCTCATCAGCCTGCGTCTGGGCGTCCTTGAGGGCCTGAGCCGGGGTCTTGTCACCCGTCACCGCTGCCTGCACTGCGTCGTTGAGAGCCTGCATGACCTTGCCGTTGTTATGGGTGGACAGCTCCTTCTTGGCGTACTTGAGCTGGTCGCGGGCCACTCCCGCCTGCGGGAAGGACTTGAGGTACTTCTTCATGACGGTCGTGTCGTACGCGCCTTTGGATGGCGCCACGTATCCCGTGTCGATGCTCCACTCGGCGGCCCGTTCCGCCGTCGTCATCCAGCGGATGAAGTTCCATGCGGCCTTCTTGTGGGAGTCCGATATTCCCTTCATGATGTAGAAATTGCCTCCGCCGGTAGGAGTCGCATACTGCTTGTTCCCTGGAAGGAACGCCACACCGAAGTCGAACTTGGCGTTCTTCTTGATATTGGTGAGATTGCCCGTGGTCTGATACAGCATGGCCGTCTTCCCGTTGATGAAGTCGTTCGGGGAGGTCTTCCAGTCGATGGTGCCTGTGGGCATGACCTTGTCCTTCTCAGAGAGCTCCGTCATGAACTTCAGCGCCTCGACGTTGGATTCCGTGTTGAAATACGCCTTCTTGCCATCGTTGCTCATGATGTTCTTGCCATCGGAGGAGTTCTGGAGAGCCAGTGCCTGGTAGATCCAATAGGTGCTGACGGTGGAGGGCAGTTCGACCCCCCACTGCTCTCCGCTCACGGTGAGCTTCTTCGCATACTCGCGAAGCTCGTCCCAGGATGTCGGAGGCTTGTCAGGATCGAGACCCGCCTTGCTGAACAGCTCCTTGTTGTAATAGAGCACCACCGTGCTGCGCTGGAAGGGAATCGACCAGGTCTTGCCGTCGGCCTGGGAGTTCTTCATGAAGGCCGGATAGAAGTCGTCGACGTACTTCTGTCCATCGGAATCGGATTTGATGAGATCGTCGAGCGGCTGTATGGCGTCCATGTCGCGGTAGATATACAGCTCGGAGGACAGCGAGACAACGATGTCGGGAAGCTTCCCGGATTTGACCGCCGCCTGGACCTTGGTCCTTGTCTCGTCGTAGTCACCGGTGTACACGGGCTTGATGGTGACGTTGGGATGCTCCTTGGTGTACTCGGAGGCCAGACTCTCGATTGTCTTGGTTATCTCGCCACCGACGTTCACCGGGTAGTACCACGTGAGCTCAACCTTCCCATCGGACTCCGACGACGTGGCGCTCTGTGCGGATCCGCATGCGCCGACGGTCATCATAAGGCCCACCATTGCGGCAACCGCCGCCGTGAGCTTTCTTCTTCGTCCCATTCTCCGGTCATCCCCTTTTCCACAATCTGTTCCTGATCCGCCGAGACCGGGGAACATGCTCGGAAGAAAGCCATCCCAAGGCCCTTCGGTCATCGACGCCAACAACAGACAGTCGAACACCGGACGGTGAATTCCCGACGCCCTGTGGACGTCACGCAGATGAACATCGCATGAACTCAAGCCGGCACACCTGCGGGCTGCACCGGCGAACGGGATAATGACATGGCGTGGAGATGCCGGACATGGCATGAAGAACCGTCATAGGCCATGGGCATGGCCGCACGCGGCTGAAGGCTGGAGGTGAATCCGGCGGGAAGTCGCGACACACGGGCAGCGACATCGAGCTCGCGCAGCAAAGGCGAAGGACAATGAACGCAGAAATCATGAATGGGAACAATCCCATTGGCGGCGGAAACGGCAGCGGAGACGGCGAGATAGTCATCCTGCATCTGAGCGATACCCATATATCAGCACCTGGGACGAATCCCTCACGCCCTTCCCCCGACTATGACTCAGGGCTGACCATGTCCCGGGTCATGAAGCGACTGGAGGACTCCGGCCTTCATCCGAATCTGCTCGTCGTGAGCGGGGACCTGTGCGATGCGGAGACCGGCGAGCGGGCGCGAACCGCCTATCGTGGCATCGTGGCCTCTCTTCGACGGCTGACCGCCATTCTGGGCTGCCCGATGGCGTGCTGCATGGGAAACCACGATGACCGTGAAGCCTTCCGTTCCGTGATACTTCCGGCCTGCGGGTCGACGGGGACGGCTGTCCCCCCGATCCACGGACCGAGAGACGACGGCTCAGACGCCGAATCGGCAGTCGATTATTCATTCACGGTACCCACCTCCGCGGGTGAGCTGCGAATAGTCATCCTTGACACCAGCAGTCCCGGCAGCGACAGAGGAGACCTTGACGACACGCAGCTGAACTGGCTGAAGCATCTGCTGAAGACATGCGCCCCCGCCGGGACGATACTCGTCATGCACCATCCTCCCGTACACCCGTGGCAGTTTCATGCCCGTCAGTGGGAGATGAACCCGAACTGTGCTGCAACACTAGGAGACATGCTGTCAGGAACGGACGTACGGGTCATCCTCTGCGGGCACGTCCACCTGGATTCGGCGGCGACGTTCCGAGGGATCCCGGTCTCCATCGCCGGAGCGTTCTCACGCAACCAGGACCCTCTTCATCCTCGGGAACTCACCTACTCATGGAGCGACAACCCCTCCATGAACATCGTCATGCTCTCGACCATCGCCCACGACCGGCAGGCCATGATCATCCCGGCGATGATCGCCGGCTTCCCCGTGAAGGACGCATGACCCAGCCCACGATGGAACCCGACCCTCTGTGGATGGCGTGAATCAACACCGTGATGCGAGCCGTTCAGACGTCGTAGCGCCAGCTGCGGTCGGTGAGCACCCGGGCCATCGCCAGGCCGATGGGCAGGCAGAGGATGACCATGAAGGCCCGGAAGGCCCAGTCCAGAGCCTCCTGGGTGTCGAACTGCCCCAGATGGAACATCGCCTGGTACATATACAGCCCGGGCACCATGATGACGATCGAGGGCACGGTCAGGCAGATGCGCGGATAGCCCAGATGCGGAGGCAGCCAGCCCCGGCGCACCGACGACCGCCAGGCGGAGGCGAGCAGGCCGGCCAGCATGGCCCCGATGAAGGCCGCGGCCTCGGCGGCCATGCCCATATCGGCCAGCGTCAGGCGCAGGGTGTCGGTGATCGCCCCGATGACGGCCGCCGTGAAGCACATGCGCTGCGGTGAGTTGAACAGCACCGAGAACCCCCACACCCCACCGAAGGCCGCCAGAAGGCGAAGGCCCGCGTTCACCCACGCATTGAGGCCCAGAGGCTCGAATCCCTGGGGGTTGAGATGCACCATGGAGGCCACCATCCACCCCGCCAAGGTGGCCATGAGGATAATCGCCAGCGTGTAGCACAGCCGCTGTATCCCCGAGGGGAAGTCGATCTTGGCGATGTCAAGACCACCCGTGATCAGCGGGAATCCGGGAATGACGAACAGCATCGCCCCGATATAGGCGGTGTCGTGCTGCAACGCCACGGGATCCGCCAGCCCGATGAGACGGAGCATGCCCGTGCAGGCGAGCGCCGCCACGGCCACGCAGACGAAGGTGACGAAGAACTGGTTGAGGCGATGGGCGAAAAGCCGGCGACGCAGCCACTGGCCGAGTCCCGCGCCGACGAAGGCGCCAACCATGTCGTACGGACCCCCCCCCAGACGGCACCCGCCGGCCGCGCACGCGACCGTCCCCGCCCCACCCGAGAACCCGGGCGCACACACGGGCCGCCCCCGCTCCATCCAGCCCGAGCC
>CALEGL010000221.1 GCA_937876495.1 uncultured Bifidobacterium sp. | reverse complement strand
GGCATACGAGATTCGCCTTAGTCTCGTGGGCTCGGAGATGGGTAGAAGAGACAGCCCCATGTCCTGCTGCGGGATGACCTCTCCGTGGCTCTGATGGAGGGGATCCTCGGCGGCGGCGCGCGGCCGATCGACCGGGGTGGAACCGGGGGGATGCCGTTCGCCTGGCACGTCTCGCTGTCCCATGACGGGGATGTCGCCTCCGCGGTGGCGATCCTCGTCCTTGGGACGTCGTCGACGCGCTGAAGCCAGGATTCTGCGCCGGTCTCCATCGGGTCGTGTATACTCGGTCGGGCCGTCTCAGGACGGTACGCGGACGTAGCTCAATGGTAGAGCCTCAGTCTTCCAAACTGATTACGCGGGTTCGATTCCCGTCGTCCGCTCCCTTGATATTCCGCCGAAAACGGCGGTATTCCGTCATGTCCGAGCCTCCTGCGTGGCTTGGCGCACCCTCGTCCGGTTTCTTCTCGTGACCCCCATATCATCGTCTTTCATGGGGTTTCACGGTGCTGAGGCCCATTTGTAGGCTTACTTTCGGAGCGTCGTCCCAGTGCTGTCCCAGGGCGCGGCCGGATTCGTGGTCTGCGTCTAGGCTTGCATGACATGCGGTCTTCCGGCGCGGGCGTCTGTGGCCCTTGTCCGTGAGACCGCGGATGGCTGTCCACGGATGCGCATGGGAGTGGTCCGGGAGGGATGGCGGAAACGGAGCGCGTATGAGGGATTCCTCCACGGCCATGGGGGCGCCACCGCGTGGCGACGACCGGGACCGGTTGACGACCGATCCGGAGACGGCGCCCGACGGTACCGGGTCGGCGCCCCATCCGTCCGCGTCCGATTCCGCGTTGTCATCCGATTCCGTGCGATCGTCCGATTCGGGCGCGGGATCCTCCGACGGGTCGCGGCTTGACGAATCGCGGCTGTCGCTGGCGGACATCGAACGCCATCGTTCCCATCCAGTCGCCTGGGCCGCGTATCTGACGGCCGTTCTGGTCGCCATCATCGCCCCGTACTGGCTGGGGCGCATGCTTGCCGTCCAGAGGACCGCATGGCTGATGGATCGCATGGAGACGTTCACCCCGCAGGGGATAGCCTTCGTCGCCTGGGTCGTCACCGCGGCCGCCGTGACGGGACTGGGCATGGCCGTCGTCGAATCAGAACGGTGGTTCTGGAGGATCGTCTTCCTCGTCGCGCTCGCCGGGGAGCAGTTCATCGCCGGCGTCAGCCTGCTGCGCATGGATTTCTGGTATTCGACCTATGTCGTCTATGGACGGTATTCGCCTCTGGCCAATGCGGCGAACTTGGGCATAATCGCCGCAGGGGTGGGAGCCATGGTCTTCGCCGTGGCGTTCGTCGGTCTTCTCGTCGCCATTCGCAAGGATTCCCCGCTGAACGTGCTCACACGCAGCTGGGCCGCGTTCCTTCTCTTCGCTGTGATTGAGGTCCTGGCGCTGGTCGTCGTGCTGTGCTCCGGTCTTCTCGTCGACGTCTAGAAGTCGGTGCGGGCGATGGTGCGGGAGGGCGCTGGCGTGTTGCCTGCTTTCCGTCCCGCCGGAGGTATATGCTTTTCATTTGGCGTGTTTCGCCCACGGATAGAGAGCGCTACGGCAGAGGGCCGTGGCACCGTGCAGCAGGACACCGAAGGAGAACACCGTGGCACTGACGGCCGACGAGAAGCACAGCATCATCACCGAGTACGCGACCCATGAGGGCGACACGGGCTCCCCGGAGGTGCAGATCGCCCTCCTGAGCCGCAGGATCGCCGATTTGACCGAGCATCTCAAGACCCACGCGCATGACCATCATTCGCGTCGCGGTCTGCTGCTCATGGTCGGTGAGCGGCGCCGTCTGCTCGACTACCTGAGCAGGGTGGACATCAACCGCTACCGCTCGCTGATCGAGCGGCTCGGCCTTCGCCGCTAGTCGTCGGGCGCCCGGACGGATTCCGTCCGGGCGTTTTTCGTGGGCGGCGCCTGATTGGCATCGTCCACGCGGCTGACGCTCCGAGGAGACGCCCCGGGAATGGTCGCTCTCCGGTGCGATAATGCAAAGGCTGAAGCCGCGGGTCCCGGGACGGAATCCGCAGGCATGAGGAATGACCTTGTGACACATGAGGAGACGCGGTCGGATACGCCGCGCGAATGGGTACGAAAGCTGCCGGACGCCGGATCAGCATGTGGGCTAGGGAAGACAAGAACAGAACAACGAAGGAGGAACCCTTGGAGGGTCCCGAAATAAAGGCCGCCGAGGCGGTCATAGACAACGGCTCGTTCGGGAAGCGCACGCTGCGCTTCGAAACGGGCAGACTTGCACAGCAGGCGGACGGAGCCGTAGCCGCCTACCTGGACGACGATTCCATGGTGCTGTCCACCACCACCGCCGGCTCGAGTCCGAAGGAGAACTACGACTTCTTCCCCCTCACCGTCGATGTGGAGGAGAAGATGTACGCCGCGGGCCGGATCCCCGGATCCTTCTTCCGCCGCGAAGGGCGTCCCTCGAACGACGCGATCCTCGCCTGCCGTCTCATCGACAGGCCCCTGCGCCCGCTTTTCCCGCACACGCTGCGCAACGAGGTGCAGGTCGTGGAGACTGTTCTCGCCGTCAATCCCGAGGATTCCTATGACATCATCGCGCTGAACGCCGCCTCGGCGTCCACGCTGATCTCCGGCCTGCCCTTCGAAGGTCCGGTTTCCGGCGTGCGCCTGGCGCTCGTCGACGGGCAGTGGGTGGCCTTCCCGAAGTGGAGCGAGCGCGAGCGCGCGGTGTTTGAGCTCGTCGTGGCCGGACGCGTCGTCGAGAACGGCGACGTGGCCATCGCCATGATCGAGGCCGGGGCCGGCAGGAACGCCTGGCATCTCATCTACGACGAGGGACAGGCCAAGCCCGACGAGGAGGTTGTCGCCGGGGGCATCAAGGCCGCGAAGCTTTTCATCAAGGTCATCTGCGAGGCGCAGAACGAGCTGAAGGAGAAGGCCGCGAAGCCCGCCCGCGAGTTCCAGCTCTTCCCCGAGTACACGGACGAGCTGTACTCCCGCATCGATGAGATCGCCCATGGCGACCTCGACCAGGCGCTGTCCATCGCCGAGAAGCTCCCGCGCCAGGCCAGGATTCACGAGATCAAGCAGGGCGTGCGCGCCCAGCTCGCCAATGAGTTCACGGACATGGACGACGCGGAGAAGGACAAGGAGCTCGGCAACGCCTTCAAGGAGCTGCAGCGCCAGATCGTCCGTCGCCGCATCCTCACCGAGGACTTCCGCATCGACGGCCGCGGGCTGCGTGACATCCGCACGCTGTCCGCCGAGGTCGACGTGGTTCCGCGCGTGCACGGCTCCGCCCTGTTCCAGCGCGGCGAGACCCAGGTGCCTGTCTCTTATACCCCTCTGACGCTGCCGACGAATAGAGCGGTGTAGCTCTCGGTGGCCGCCTCTTCATCACAACCCACCACCACAGACTGTGGGCAACGACAACGACTCCTCGCAAG
>CALEGL010000220.1 GCA_937876495.1 uncultured Bifidobacterium sp. | reverse complement strand
GGGGGGCGGGGGAGGCGGGGCGGCCGGGGGGGAGGGGGTGGCGGGGGGGGGATGGAGGGGGAGCGGGGGGATGGGGCGGGGGGTGGGGGGGCGCGGGCGGCGGGGCGCGGTGGTGGGGGGGCTGGGCGGGGGGGGGGGGCGGGGGGGGTTGCGGGGGGCCTTGGCCGACCGTGCCTAGGCGCCGGAAGGGCGTCGCGTTTCGCGTCGCCTCCCCGGAGCGGGGGTCGGGGACGGCGGGGAGGTGGCCTCCCGCGTGTCGCGGATGGTGCGTGAAGGCGTCGTCGAAGCCGCGGACGGAACCGTCGTCCCAGTGCGGGCCGATTCGGTCTGCGTGCACGGGGACAGCCCCGGGGCGGTGGCCATGGCCACCGCGGTGCGTCGTCGGCTCGTCGCCGACGGGGTCGACGTCCGCCCCTTCACGGAGGAGTGAGTCCATGCGCATCCTGCCGTCGGGCGACCATGCCCTGCTCGTCGAGGTCGATGGTCTGGATATGGCGCTGGGTCTGTACGCCCATCTTCGTCGCGTCATGCGGACCGACCCCGTCTTCGGCGCCGCCGTCGACTCCCTGGTTCCGGCGGCATCCACGGTCCTCGTCACGTACGATCCGCTCGTCCTGCCGAGGAGCGGGGTGGAATCCGTGATTGGCGCCTGGGACGGCTCGGCATCGCGGGCATCCGGTGGGCGTCGCATTCGCATCCCCGTGGCGTACGACGGCGAGGACCTCGAGGACGTCGCCGATATCCTCGGCATGTCGACGCAGGAGGTCGTGTCCCGCCATTCGGGGACGCCATGGACGGCGGCCTTCGTCGGCTTCGCCCCCGGCTTCGCCTATCTCACAGGAGGGGATCCCGCCTTCGATGTCCCCCGGCGCGACACGCCGCGTCTGCACGTCCCCGCGGGCGCCGTCGGGCTCGCCGGCGCCTACAGCGGCGTGTATCCGCGCGACAGCTCCGGCGGCTGGCGTCTCATCGGCGTCACCGACGTCCCCCTGTGGGACGAGACGGCCGATCCGCCGGCGCTCATCCGGCCAGGCGACGTCGTCGAGTTTGTGCCCGTCCATGCCCGCGCCGCGATGACGCAGGTCGGTGCCGCGCCCGCCGATCCGTATGCCGTGCCGGTCGCCCCTCCGGAGGCCGACGAGGGATCCACCGGGGAGGATGCGTCGGCGGGTCTTCGGGTGGTCTCCCCGGGCATGGCCGCTCTGATCGAGGACGACGGACGTCTGGCCGCCGACATGGGCGTCACGGGGTCGGGGGCGGCCGATCGCGCGGCCTTCCATACGGCCAACTCTCTTGTGGGGAACCCGGTCTCCGCCCCCGTCCTCGAGATCACCGGGGGAGGGGCCGCGTTCACCGCCGCAGGCGATGTGGTCGTCGCGGTGACGGGCGCCCGGGCCCCACTGACCATTCGCTCGGCGGAGGGAATCGTGGAATCCGTCCCCGATCAGCGCCCTGTGCTTCTGCTTGACGGCGAAACGTTGCGGATCGGCGCTCTCGACGCGGGCTGGCGCGACTACGTCGCCCTGCGTGGCGGCCTACGCGTCCGTCGGGTGCCGGGCAGCGCCTCCTCGGGCAC
>CALEGL010000219.1 GCA_937876495.1 uncultured Bifidobacterium sp. | reverse complement strand
AAAGTAGAGCGACGGCTGCGCCGCCAGCCCGGGCGGGAGCCGGAAGCCCAACTGCGGCGTCCCCGGCGAGTCCCCGCAGTTCAGCGCCCATGAGGCTGGCTTCGAAATTCCGGACGACGTGACCATCCTCGCCGCCGAGTGCCGCGAGGTGGGGAAGAACGAGCCTCTCACCATGGAGAAGCTCGCCCCGGTCCAGGCCGTGCTCAGCGCCGACGACAAGGAGCAGGGCTTCGAGATGTGCGAGAAGATGCTCGAGCACGGAGCCGGACACACCGCGGCCATCCACACGAACAACCAGGACCTCGTGCGCGAGTACGGCCTGCGCATGCACGCCTGCCGCATCATCTGGAACCAGCCTTCGTCGCTCGGCGGCATCGGCGACATCTACAACGCGATTGCGCCGTCGCTGACACTCGGCTGCGGCTCCTACGGCGGCAACTCCGTATCCGGCAACGTCCAGGCGGTGAACCTCATCAACATCAAGCGGATCGCTCGGAGGAACAACAACATGCAGTGGTTCAAGATCCCGGCGAAGACCTACTTCGAGCCCAATGCCATCAAGTACCTGCGCGACATGTACGGCATCCGCAAGGCCGTCATCGTCTGCGACAAGGTGATGGAGCAGCTCGGCGTCGTCGACAAGATCATCGACCAGCTGCGCGCCCGCCCCGAGCGCGTCACCTTCCGCATCATCGACTACGTGGAGCCCGAGCCTTCGGTGGAGACGGTCGAGCGCGGCGCCGCGATGATGCGCGACGAGTTCGAGCCCGACACCATCATCGCCGTCGGCGGCGGCTCGCCCATGGACGCGGCCAAGATCATGTGGCTGCTCTACGAGCGTCCTGAGATCTCCTTCTCCGACGTGCGCGAGAAGTTCTTCGACATCCGCAAGCGCGCCTTCAAGATTCCGCCGCTGGGCAACAAGGCCAAGCTCGTGTGCATTCCGACCTCCTCGGGAACCGGCTCGGAGGTCACGCCCTTCGCCGTGATCACCGATCACAAGACCGGCTACAAGTACCCGATCACCGACTACGCGCTCACTCCGTCGGTGGCCATCGTCGACCCGGTGCTCGCCCGTACCCAGCCGAGGCGTCTCGCCCAGGACTCCGGCTTCGACGCGCTGACGCACGCCATGGAGGCTTACGTCTCCGTGTACGCCAACGACTTCACCGACGCCATGGCCCTGCACGCGGCGCGTCTGATCTGGGACAACCTCGAGATTTCCGTCAACGGCGAGGACGGCGAGGCGCGCATCGCCGCCAAGGAGCGCATGCACAACGCGGCGACGATGGCCGGCATGGCTTTCGGCTCGGCCTTCCTCGGCATGTGCCACGGCATGGCGCATACCATCGGCGCCCTGTGCCATATCGCGCATGGGCGGACGAACTCGGTCCTGCTGCCGTACGTCATTCGCTACAACGGCTCCGTCCCGATGGAGCCGACAAGTTGGCCGAAGTACAGCAGATACCTGGCTCCGGAGCGCTACCAGGAGTTCGCGCGGAACATCGGCGTCGACCCTGGCCGAACTCCGGCCGAAGGCGTCGAGAATCTTGCAAAGGCCGTCGAGGACTTCCGCGACGTCAAGCTGGGGATGAACTCCAGCTTCAAGGAGCTCGGGGTGGATGAGGACTACTACTGGGGCATCCTCGACCAGATCGGCATGCGCGCCTATGAGGACCAGTGCACGCCCGCCAATCCGCGCGTTCCGCAGATCGAGGATATGAAGGACATCGCCATTGCCGCCTACTACGGCGTGAGCCAGGCCGAGGGGCATCGTCTGCGTGTGCAGCGCGAGGGGCTTGACGCCACCGAGGAGGCCTCGGAGCGCATCTGAGGTCTGACGTCCTCCCGGAAGCATCCGGCCGCCGGAAGGCAGGATGAGGGTGGGAAGGCAGGATGGGGAATCTGCGCGGCGGGTCGTCCGAAGGGGCGGCCCGCCGCCTCCATGTCGGATCCTCAGTGCTCGGCGCGAGCGATGGCCTCGGCGATGCGGTCGCCCCCGAAGTCGTGCCGCCGGTACTCCGGGTCGTCCACGGGAAGATGCTGGACAAGGGTGTCGAAGACCTGGCTGAGCACCTCGCCGTGCTCAAGTACGGCGTCGAGGATATGCCCGCCCATACTGCGGTCGTCCGAGAGGAAATGCTCATGGAACCCGGCAACCGCGGCTCCGTTGAACATCGGCGGGGTGAAGTACCCCAGCATGGTCCCGGTCACGTCATGGGCGAGGAACATGGCCTGGCGGTCGGCGACCGCTTCAAGCGGCGGGTAGGGCGCCTTCTGCTTGACGACCGCGCGGGTCTTCATGAAGCTGAAGCGTCCGCGGACGATGACGGAGAAGAAGGTGTTGGCGCGGCCGTTCGCCTCGACGATGCGGGCGTTGAGGTCCTCGAGCCCGATGTCGTCCCGGGCGCACTGGAACTGGAAGGCGGCCCGATGCACGGTGGCGAAGGGCAGCGTGAAATCGTCCGGCACCTCGATGGCCTGGCCATCGGCCCCGACCTTCCAGGCGTGCCCGTCGAGCATGATGAGCTCGCCGTCAAGCCCCTCGCCGGTGCCGATGCCGGTGTCGCCATGTCGGCGCAGCTCGCCGATGGTGGTCGTCCCCTCGAGCAGTCCTGGTACGAGCTGGGCGAGGGTGCCATGCTGGTAGAGCATGTTGGCGCCGTTGTCATGCACCGGTCCGATCGATCGTCCGCGCAGTGATGTCATGACTGCCACCTTAGGGGAATCGGCGGGTTCCGGAGGGAAGCGGGAGGCCCGCTGTGGCGTGTCTGACGCCTGTGGGGCGAATCGGCCTCGGTGAGGGGATGACCGCGACACGCCGGGGCCGATGGGGTCGGACGGGTGCTTTAATGGAGAAGTTGCCTGTTTTGGGCTCGCATATTGGAAGAAAAAAAGCGAGCGCGGCGTCCATGTCCATCTCACGAGGGTCATGGTTCGGTCGCGCACTGATGTGGAGCGTCCGCCGAATGGTCGGCGTCTCCGCCGGTGCCCCGTGCAGCAGGACGGAAAACACATAGCAACCAAGAAAGGGCGGACGGCAATGGCGGGACAGAAAATCCGCATCAGGCTTAAGTCCTATGACCATGAGGTCATCGACCAGTCGGCGAAGAAGATCGTCGAGACGGTGACGAACGCCGGTGCCACCGTGGTGGGCCCGGTTCCTCTGCCGACCGAGAAGAACGTCTTCTGCGTCATTCGTTCTCCTCACAAGTACAAGGATTCCCGCGAGCATTTCGAGATGCGCACCCACAAGCGTCTCATTGACATCGTCGACCCCACTCCCAAGGCTGTGGATTCGCTGATGCACATCGACCTGCCCGCCGACGTCAACATCGAGATCAAGCTGTAGAGGGGGGAGGGACCGCAATGTCGCAGAAGGCCAATCGCAGCGCGCTGCTGGGCAGGAAGCTCGGCATGTCGCAGGTGTGGGACGAGAACGGGTTCTTCGTCCCCGTCACTCTTCTTGACGTGTCCACCAACGTGGTCACCGCCGTCAAGACGGAGGATACGGACGGCTACGAGGCCGTCCAGCTCGGGTATGGGCAGATCGACCCGACGAAGGTCACCAAGCCGCTCGCCGGGCATTTCGCCAAGGCCGGCGTGACCCCGCGCCGTCACCTCGTCGAGGTGCGCACGGCCGACGCCGCCGACTACAAGCCGGGCCAGGAGCTTACTGCCGAGCAGTTCGCCGAGGGCGTCCAGGTGGACGTCACCGGAACGTCCAAGGGCAAGGGCTTCGCCGGAACCATCAAGCGCTGGGGCTTCAAGTCCTACAGGCGCACCCACGGCTCGCACAAGAACGAGCGTCGTCCCGGTTCGGTCGGCGCCTGCGCCACCCCGAGCCGCATCCTCAAGGGCAAGCGCATGGCCGGTCGCATGGGTCACGACACCTCGACCGCCCTCAACCTCACGGTCGTGAGCTCCGACGCCGAGTCGGGGATCATCGCCGTCAAGGGCGCCGTCCCCGGGCCCAAGGGCGCCATCGTCCTCATCCGTTCGGCAGTGAAGGGAGCCTGACATGTCCGGCATTACTCTGAACGTCAGCGGAGCGACCGGCGAGTCGCTCGGAACCGTGGATGCGCCGGCCGGGCTCTTCGGAGTCTCCGCCGAGGACGTCCAGTCGCACGTCCCGCTCATCCACCAGGTCGTCATCGCCCAGCTCGCGGCCGCCCGTCAGGGCACGCATGCGGCGAAGAACCGCTCCGCCGTCTCCGGCGGCGGCAAGAAGCCGTGGAAGCAGAAGGGCACGGGCCGCGCCCGTCAGGGCTCCATCCGAGCCCCCCAGTGGGTTCACGGCGGCGTCGCGCACGGGCCTGTCCCGCGCTCCTATGACCAGCGCACCCCCAAGAAGATGAAGGCCGCAGCTCTGCGCTACGTCCTGTCCGACAGGGCCAACGCCGGCCGCGTCGCGGTCGTCGACTTCGCCGTCGGCGACAGGCCGTCCACGAAGAAGGCCGTGGCCGCGCTTCGCCCGGTCGTCGGCGAGGGCTTCACCACCGTGGTGCTCTCCAGGGACAACATCAACGAATGGCTGTCCGTGCGCAACATCCCCACGGTCCACGTGCTGTTCGCCGATCAGCTCAACACCTACGATGTGGTCACCGCTCAGTTCGTCGTCTTCTCCCGCGAGGGCTTCGACGCCTTCGTGGCGGCGAGGACCGAGCCCACCGCGAAGGAGGCCTGACCATCATGGTCGCAGTCCACAAGCCCGCACACGACGTCATCCTCAAGCCCGTCGTCTCCGAGAAGAGCTACGCGGCGTCGGATCGGGGGCAGTACACCTTCGTGGTGGCGCCCGAGTCCAACAAGGTGCAGATCAAGCAGGCCATCGAGGAGATCTTCAAGGTCAAGGTGACGAACGTCAACACCCTCAACCGCGCCGGCAAGCGCCAGCGCACCCGGACCGGCTTCGGTCGCCGCGTCGATCAGAAGCGCGCGATTGTCACGGTCGCCGAGGGCCAGACGATTGACATCTTCGGTAACTGAAGGCTAGCCGAGAAAGTCGAAGGAAGAACTACATTATGGCTATCCGCGTCTACAAGCCCACGACAGCCGGGCGTCGCAACGCCTCGGTCTCGGACTTCTCCGAGATCACGCGATCCACGCCCGAGAAGTCGCTGGTGCGCAAGCTCAACTCCACGGGAGGTCGAAACTCCTATGGCCGCATGACCTCCCGCCATCGCGGCGGCGGTCACAAGCGCCAGTATCGTCTCATCGACTTCAAGAGGTGGGACAAGGACGGGGTCCCCGCCAAGGTCGCGCACATCGAATACGACCCGAACCGTTCGGCCCGCATCGCTCTGCTCCACTACGCCGACGGCGAGAAGCGCTACATCATCGCCCCGGAGGGAATCCACCAGGGAGACGTCATCGAGACCGGTCCCCAGGCCGACATCAAGCCGGGCAACAACCTGCCTCTGCGCAACATCCCCACCGGCACCGTCATCCACGCCATCGAGCTCCGTCCTCTCGGCGGGGCGAAGATCGCCCGTTCGGCCGGCGCCGCCGTCCAGCTCGTCGCCAAGGATGGAACCTACGCGCAGCTGCGCATGCCCTCCGGCGAGATCCGGAACGTGGACGCCCGCTGCCGCGCCACCATCGGCGAGGTCGGCAACGCTGAGCACGCCAACGTCGAGCTCGGCAAGGCCGGTCGCGCCCGCTGGCTCGGCAGGCGTCCGATCACGCGTGGCGAGTCCATGAACCCCGTCGACCATCCGCATGGCGGACGCACGCGCGGCGGCAAGCCGCCGGTGTCGCCGTGGGGCAAGGGAGAGGTCAGGACGCGTCGTCCGAAGAAGGCCTCGAACGCGATGATCGTCCGTCGTCGTCCCAATGGCAAGAACCGCAAGTAAGGGAGCGTCAGAAAGATGACTCGTAGCATCAAGAAGGGCCCCTTCGTCGACGCCCACCTGCAGAAGAAGGTCGACGAGCAGAATGAGAAGGGCACGAAGAACGTCATCAAGACGTGGTCGCGCCGTTCGATGATCACCCCGGACTTCATTGGGCACACCTTCGCCGTCCATGACGGTCGCAAGCACGTGCCGGTGTTCGTCACCGAGGCCATGGTCGGACACCGTCTCGGAGAGTTCGCCCCCACGAAGACCTTCCGGGGTCACGTGAAGGACGACAAGAAGGTTCGCCGCTAAGGAGGGCATGCACATGGAAGCTCAAGCAATAGCGCGTCACGTGCGCGTGACGCCGCGCAAGGCCCGCCGCATGGTCGACCTCATCCGCGGCAAGAAGGCCACCGAGGCCGTCACCATTCTCAAGTTCGCGCCGCAGTCAGCGGCCCTCCCGGTCCGCAAGGTCCTGGAGAGCGCGATCGCCAACGCCCGCGTCAAGGCCGACCGTGACGGCGAGGCGTTCCGAGAGAACAACCTCGTCGTCACGGAGACGTACGTGGACGAGGGCGTGACGCTCAAGCGCTTCCGCGCCAGGGCGCAGGGACGTGCCGCCCGCATCAACAAGCGGACGAGCCACATCACCGTCGTCGTCGCCAGCAAGGAAGGAGGTCGCTGACATGGGACAGAAGATCAATCCCTTCGGCTACCGTCTCGGGATCACCGAGGAGCACCGCTCGAAGTGGTTTTCCGACTCGAACAAGGTCGGCGAGCGTTACCGCGACTTCGTCCTGGAGGACGACAAGATCCGCAAGGCCATGAACCATGACCTCGAGCGTGCGGGCGTCTCCCGCATCGTCATCGAGCGCACACGAGACCGCGTGCGCGTCGACATCCACACCGCCCGGCCGGGCATCGTCATCGGCCGCCGCGGATCGGAGGCCGAGAAGGTGCGCGCGAAGCTCGAGAAGATCACGGGCAAGCAGGTCCAGCTCAACATCTTCGAGGTCAAGAACGCCGCGTTGGACGCGCAGCTGGTGGCTCAGGGCATCGCCGAGCAGCTCACCAACCGCGTGACCTTCCGTCGCGCGATGCGCAAGGCCCAGCAGGACGCCATGCGCGCCGGGGCCAAGGGCATCCGCATCAAGCTCTCCGGTC
>CALEGL010000218.1 GCA_937876495.1 uncultured Bifidobacterium sp. | reverse complement strand
CCGGATGACCCCCGTCATCATTCACCGCGCCCTCCGAAGGATCCCTCGCGCTTCAAGGACCCGGAGGACCCGCTCAGGATAGCGAATTCGGATCGAGCGGGATGCCCGGCCCCATGGTCGAGGTCAGCGTCGCCTTCATGACGTAGCGGCCCTTGATGGTGGAGGGGCGCAGACGCTTGATCTCGTCGGCGACCGCCTTGAAGTTCTCGTCCAGGGCGCTCTCCTCGAACGACATCTTGCCGATGAGGAAGGAGAGGTTGCCGTGCTTGTCGACGCGGAAATCGATCTTGCCGCCCTTGATGTCCTTGACGGCCTTGGTGACGTCCATGGTCACCGAGCCGGTCTTCGGATTGGGCATGAGGCCGCGAGGGCCCAGGATGCGGCCGAGACGACCGACCTTGCCCATCATGTCCGGGGTGGCGACCACGGAGTCGAAGTCGAGGAAGCCGTCCTGGACCTTGGCCACGAGATCATCGTCGCCGACGATGTCGGCTCCGGCCTCGGTGGCTTCGGTGGCCTTGGGGCCACGGGCGAAGACGAGGACGCGGGCGGTCTTGCCGGTGCCGTGGGGAAGATTGACGACGCCGCGAACGAGCTGGTCAGCCTTGCGGGGGTCGACGCCGAGACGGTACACCGCCTCCACGGTCTCATCGAAGCCGCGCTTCGGCAGGCTCTTGAGCAGAGCGATCGCCTCGGGGGCCGTGTAGAGGTTGGAGCGGTCGACCTTCTCGGCCGCCTCACGATACTTCTTGGAATGCTGCTTGGCCATCTGTCCCTCTCCTCTCAGTCCGTGACCGTGATGCCCATGGACCGGGCGGTGCCTTCGATGATCTTCATGCCAGCCTCCACGTCGCGCGCGGAGAGGTCGGGCATCTTGATCTCGGCGATCTCACGGACCTGTGCCTTGGTGACCGAGCCGACCTTGTGGGTGAGCGGGTTCTCGGTGCCCTTGTCGATACCGGCCGCCTTGAGCAGCAGCGCCGCAGCGGGCGGGGTCTTGAGGATGAAGGTGAAGGAACGATCCTCGTAGACGGTGATCTCCACGGGGACGATCTGTCCCATCTTGTCCTGCGTGGCCGCGTTGTAGGCCTTGCAGAACTCCATGATGTTGACGCCGTGGGAGCCCAGTGCGGGGCCGAGCGGCGGGGCCGGATTGGCCTTGCCGGCCTGGATCTCCAGCTTGATAAGCGCCGAGACTTTCTTCTTGGCCATGTGATGGTCTTCTTTCTGACAGCGGTGCGAACGGTGGCGCGAACCGGACGAGCCGGCCGCGGGACGCCTCCCGCAACGGACATTACCGTGCACGGGCCGGGGATTCCTCCCCGGACACAAGCTTTCCCATTATGCCTCGAAGGCCAGGACATGACGAGTGCGCCACGCCGTGCATGGCGTGGCGCACTCGAAAACCGAAATAACGACGGGAAGAGCTCAGGCCAGCTTCTCGACCTGTCCGAAGCCCAGCTCGACAGGCGTGTCACGGCCGAAGATCGACACGAGGACCGTGAGCTTCTGGGTGGTGGGTTCGACTTCCGAGACGACGGCGGGCATGGTCTCGAAGGGGCCATCGGTCACGGTGACCTGGTCGCCGACCGCATAGGAGACCTCGACGGTGCGCTCCTTGGCGGCCGCAGGCTTGTCCCCCGCCTCCCGCAGCGCGGCGGCGGAGATCATCGGGGCCATCATGGAGACGACGTCCGCGTTGGTCAGAGGGGCGGGCTGGCGTGAGGGGCCGACGAAGCCGGTGACGCCTTCGGTGTCGCGCACGATGCGGCGGGCGTTCTCATCGGGCTCCATCCGGATAAGCACATAGCCGGGGACGCGGACGCGCGTGACGACCTTGCGTCCCTTCTCCGTATGCTGCTCGACCTCCTCCATGGGGACCTCGACCTGGTAGATGACGTCCTCGAGGCCGAAGTTCTGCACGCGGGACTCGACGTTCGCCTTCACGCGCTTCTCATATCCGGAATACGTGTGGATGACGTACCACTTTCCGGGAAGGGTCTTCAGGTCATCACTGAACTCCCTGACCGCCTTCGCGCCGGCGTCCTCCGGCTCGGCCGGCACATCGGAGTCGGAACCGTCCGATGCCGTCCCGGCCGTCTCGTCGGCGGGGGCCGTCGAATCGGATGAGACGTCCCCCGCAGGCACATCCGCCGAGGCGGAGGAACCGGAGACGACGCCCGAATCCGACGCGTCCGAATCCGGCTTCACCGCGTCCCGCGGCACCGCCGAAGCGGCATCCGGCGCATCCTCGGGCACGAGGCCGCCATCGACAGGATTGACTTCGTCAGACATTCACACACACCTTCGTTTCGTCGGAAAAGCCTTCGGTCGGGTCGCGGTCGGTCGGATCAGCCGAACATCCACAGGACGAGCTTGCCCAGCCCCCAGTCCATGGCGCTGACCAAGGCCATGAGCAGAAGCACGAAGACGAACACGGCGAAGGACCACGCCAGCAGCTCACGACCCGTGGGAGTCACGACCTTGCGCAGCTCGTCGATCGTCTGCTTGATGAAGCGGCCGACGCGCATGAACACGTTGGGTTTCCTGACCTTGACGGCCTTTCCCGTATCGCTCGCCTTAGCCATATCCATCCCTCGTTCGGCTCGTCGTATTCGCTGCGCCGACTTGCCCTGCATCGCAGGTTTCGTATGCGCACTGGCAGGGACGGCGGGACTCGAACCCACAACCTACGGTTTTGGAGACCGTTGCGCTACCAATTGC
>CALEGL010000217.1 GCA_937876495.1 uncultured Bifidobacterium sp. | reverse complement strand
AACGTCACCAGTGTGAGGGACCCGCTGCGGGGGGGGCTCGGGTTTGGCTAGATATCCGATGCCACGTTGTCCTCGTGGGACGGGAACGCCCTCAACAGGCAGACGACGACGAATGCTTCACTGTTCTCCGCGTCGCCGACCGATGCCGGCTTCACCGGCACCATCGACATGCCGGCGAACTCGAAGGCCACGATCACCTACACCGTCACTGTCACGCAGGCGGCCGTCGACGCCCTCCAGCAGCAGCTTCAGGAGGAGTACGACGCATATGTGGCTTCCGGTTCGACGGACGGTACATGGATCAGCGCCAGTCTGGGGAACAACTCGGCGGTCTTCAATGGCGACACGGGCAGTCCCCAGACGGCGCCCAGCGTGTCGACGGGGTATAGCATCCCATCCACGGGCTCATCCAAACCCAATGCCGGCAGCGCGTTCTCGAAGAGCGAGGACTGGAGCTCGAAGACCGTCACCGTCAAGGATGATGGCACCCTCGACCCTGCGCAGTCGATCACCTACACGCTGAAGGCCGACCTCTCGCAGTGGGATGGGTCCGATGACAGTCATAAGCTGTCGCAGAACGTCGTCATCGACGACCCGCTGCCGTCACAGGCCTCGTGGGATGCCGAAGCCGACGATTTCATCTCGGCGACCGGTACCACCTTGACGAAGGTGAGCTGCACGGACGACGAAAGCGCCTCCGACTTCGCTGCCGCCGACCCGGGTTCCTGGTGCGTCGTCGGACAGCACCTCCTCGTCAACGTGGGCAAGGACTCCTCCACGAACGTCACGATCACCGCCAAGGCGACGATCACGACAGTGAAGGATCTGTCCACCGGATGGACGGACATCACGAACGCCACCGCGTATCAGCTGACGAACGGGGCGGAATACTACTACGGAGCCGATGATCCATACACGGCTTCCGCGACCGCGACACTCACCGACCTCGGTGACACATCAAGCGGGGTAGCCGACACCAACACCTTCAGCAAGGTCACGGGGAGCGTTGACGCCAACGGTAACTGTCAACAGACCTCAAGCGAGATTCATGCGGACACCACCACGCATGTGGCCAAGGTCTGCTACATCTTCACCTTGAATAACGTGGACGTCACGAAGTCCACGATCATCGACACGCTCGACCTCAACACCTTCGACGCGAGCACGGCAGAGGTTACCGGGCAGTATGCGTGGTGGAAGTCGATGACGTCGGACGACTTCACGACGTCCCTCGACTCGACCACCGGTGACCTCAGCATCTCGCTCAGTGACGCCGGCACGCAGCTTGTCACCGATACCGACGGTGGTACAGGTCATCTGAACGTCTACCTTGTTCTTGACACCAAGCCAATCGTGGGTACTCAGACCGTAGAACTGACAAATCACGCGAAGCTCGCCGGCGCGAACTCAGACTATGATTATGTCGCATCCGCCTCCTCGAGCTTCACTACCTATGGTGCGAGCGCAGAGGTGAAGAAGTACGTCTGGGACGCAGATGGCGATGACTGGGTACAGAACCTCCGGGTCAAGACGGAGAACGGCACGATAACCACGGACAAGTTCGTCTACCAGCTGAAGTTCACGCCGCACTGCAGTGCCGACGGCACGTGCTACACCGGGGTGGCGGCCATCACCGAGGCCGACAAGCTGCCTGATGGCGTGACGTTCGAGGGCTTCGTTACGAACGCCACCACGACGAACGTGCCCATGGACTCTCTGCAGACGACGACGGGCACGGTCGACCTCGGGAACAACAATCTCCAGGCCAGCTATTCCGATGGCGTAGTGAGCATCAGCCAGAAGAGCGGGACCGTGTTGCAGAACACGAACCCCGCCTACGCGTACGTGCTCGTGAAGGTGAACGATCCGAGCTCCACGGAGCCGATTGTCAACACCATCGGCGGCAACAGCGCGACAATCGTGCCCGGCAACGATTACACGCTGAACATCGCCAAGAAGGACTCCTCCGATCTGACGAAGCCCATCACCGACGAGAACGCCAGGTTCCAGATTCTGGAATCCGACAAGAGCACGGTCGCGGTTGACGACGTGGCCGTGGTCGACGGCTTCCTCCGCGTGAAGAACGCGGACGGAGACTGGGTCGCCCCGACCGTGAAGGAGGCCGGAACCTACTGGATCAAGGAGGTCACCGCGCCCGAGGGATACGAAACCAGCAGCGACCTCACCCAGGTCACGGTGGGCGATGATGAGCCGGTCGGCTCTGCCACGGTGTATGACACTCCCGGGTCATCGACTCCGACCGCGAAGTCGTATGCGCTGGGTGACTTCGTGTGGGTGGATTCGGACGGCGACGGCGTGCAGGACGAGGGCGAGGAGCCTCTGTCGGGCGTGACGGTGTCGCTGACGGGTCCGGACGGCAAGCCGGTGACGGACGTGAACGGGAAGACCGTGGAGTCGGTGACGACGGATTCGGACGGGCGGTATCTGTTCGATGATCTGCCGGCGGGCGACTACGTGGTGCATTTCGCGCTGACCGGGGAGCAGGCCGAGGAGTACGCGTTCACGACGACGGACGCCGGGACGGACGACGCGACGGATTCGGATGCGACGCCGGGCTCGGCGGATGGGTCGACGGCGTCGACCGTGACGGTGTCGCTGGGTGATTCGGACGAGGCGCTGACGACCGGCTACACGGACCAGGCGGTGACGGCCACGCAGGGCGTGGATCCGACCTGGGACGCGGGCGTGGTCGTGAGGAAGACGC
>CALEGL010000216.1 GCA_937876495.1 uncultured Bifidobacterium sp. | reverse complement strand
GCCGGGGTGATCTGCTTGGCGAGCTGCTTGCCGAGCTCCACGCCCCACTGGTCGTAGGAGTCGAGGCCCCACACGGTGCCCTCGACGAAGGTGATGTGCTCGTACAGGGCGATGAGCTCACCGAGCGCGAACGGGGTCAGCGCCTCGCCGAAGATCGACGTGGTCGGGCGGTTGCCGGTGAACACGCGGGCGGGGACGATGTCCTCGGGCGTGCCCTCGGCGCGCACCTCGTCGGCGGTCTTGCCGAACGCCAGCGCCTTGGTCTGGGCGAGGAAGTTGCCCAGGAACAGCTCATGCACGTCCTGGCCGGAGTCCTTGGTCGGGTTCGGGGTGTTCGCGAACGCGATGAAGTCGGCGGGGATGAGCTGCGTGCCCTGATGGATCAGCTGGTAGAAGGCGTGCTGGCCGTTGGTGCCGGGCTCGCCCCAGAAGATCTCGCCGGTCTCGGTGGTCACCGGGGTGCCGTCCCAGCGCACGGACTTGCCGTTGGACTCCATGGTCAGCTGCTGCAGATACGCCGGGAAGCGGTGCAGATACTGGTCGTAGGGCAGCACGGCGTGCGAGGCGGCCTTGAAGAAGTTGCGGTACCACACGTTGAGCATGCCGAGCAGCACGACGACGTTCTTCTCGAACGGCGTGGTGGCGAAGTACTCGT
Source organism: uncultured Bifidobacterium sp. (assembly GCA_937876495.1). Taxonomy (GTDB): domain Bacteria; phylum Actinomycetota; class Actinomycetes; order Actinomycetales; family Bifidobacteriaceae; genus Bifidobacterium. The sequence continues at coordinate 2,830 of CALEGL010000216.1, read as the reverse complement.
CGATGGCGTGGAAGCCGTGGAGGAACTCCTCGAAGCGCTGGGGGCCGAAGACGACCGCCAGCGAGGTGCCGACCGCGGCATCCACCGAGTAGCGGCCGCCGACCCAGTTCCAGAAGCCGAAGGCGTTGGCCGGGTCGATGCCGAACTCCTCGACCTTCTCGAGGTTCGTGGACACGGCGACGAAATGCTTGCGGGTCGCGTCCTTGCTCTGCGCCTCGGAGCCGTCGATGGCGCCGGCGGCCTTGAGGGCGCCGAGCAGCCAGGTGCGGGCCTCGCGGGCGTTGGTGAGGGTCTCCAGCGTGGTGAAGGTCTTGGAGACGATGATGAACAGCGTGGTCTCGGGATCGAGGCCCTTCGTCTTCTCGGCGATGTCATTGGGGTCGATGTTGGAGATGTAGCGGGCCGAGATGCCGGCGTCCGCGTAGGACTTGAGGGCCTCGTACGCCATGTTCGGACCCAGGTCGGATCCGCCGATGCCGATGTTGACGACCGTCGTGATCTTCTTGCCGGTGACGCCCTTCCACTCGCCGGAGCGGACCTTGTCGGCGAAGGCGTAGATGCGCTGGAGGGTCTCGCGCACGTCCTTGACGACGTCCTGGCCGTCGACGATGAACTTGCCCTCGTCCGAATCCGGGCGGCGCAGCGCGGTGTGGAGCACCGCGCGGTCCTCCGTGTTGTTGATGTGCACGCCCGTGTACATGGCCCGCGTGCGCTCGTCGAGTTTGACGGCCTTGGCGAGGTCGGCGAAGAGCTGCAGCGTCTCGGGCTTGATGAGGTTCTTGGACAGGTCGAAGTGCAGGTCCCCGGCGTCGAAGCTCAGCTTCTCGACGCGTTCGGAATCATCGGCGAACCACTTCTTGAGGCTGATCCCCTCCTTCTGCAGCTTGTCGAAGTGCTTCTGCAGCGCCGCCCACTCGGGGGTCGAGGTGGCGTCGACAGGCGGATTGATGGCCATGAATCGGTCCTTTCATATCATGGTGACACGGCCCGACGGACATGCGCGAGGCATGCGCGCCCTCGGACGCGTCCTTGACTTCACCTCACAAGGTACTCACAAAATTGGACAGAACCGCACGCCAATACGCGTGCGTCCGACATACGACGGCCACGCTCACGAACCCGCAGCGCGACGCCCTATGATGGCCGGCATGCTCTCGAAGCCGATGGACGCCCTGCGCAGGCGGTGGTTCGTCCTCCTCCCGCTGGCCACGTACCTCGTGACCTACGCCGTCGTGTTCCCCGGCATCGACTCGCCGGACGCGCGGTACCAGCGGTCCCAGTGGGCGACGTGGAGGTTCAGCCGCCAGCATTCCGTGCTCGACACCTTCTTCCTTGGATTCGTCGGACGCAACCAGCTGTGGCTCGACAACCTCCTGCAGGCCGTCCTGTTCGGCCTGTGCGTGGCGGCGGCCCTCGAGGTGCTGCGACGGCACGTCCGCCGGCGCTGGGCCGTGGCCGCCGCCCTGGTCTGGAGCCTCTACCCGCTGTTCCCCGCCTACGCGGTCTCCAGCACCAAGGACGTCCTCGCCGCCGGGGCGATGCTGCTGCTGTGCGTGCAGTTCTTCGAGATCGAGGACACGCGGGCGGCCGTGCTGCGCCACCCCTGGTTCCTCGTCGGCTTCGGTGCCACGCTGTTCCTCGTCAACGAGCTGCGCAAGAACAACTTCGTGCCCGTGGCGGCGATGCTCGTGTTCCTGCTCATCCGCCACAGGCGCCAATGGAGACGGTTGGCCGCGTCCATCCTCGTCTTCGTCGCGCTCGCCGGCTCCTGGAACGCCTACTGCGACCAGGTGCTCCACGCCACGCCCTCCGCGACGACCGAGATGCTGGGCGTCCCCCTCATGCAGGTGTCCTACGTCTACTACCGGCAGGAGACCGGTCACCCGCAGAACCTCCCCGCGACCGCCGACGCCTACTTCCGGGCGATGCGACCGGCCGCTCGATGGGCCTCGAACTACGAGAGCCAGCCGCTGGTGGTCATGTCCAACAAGGTGGAGTCCCTCACCAGCTCCGACCTCCCGGAGTTCCTGCGCAACTGGACGAGCCTATGCACAGCGAACCCGGGGACGTGTCTGACGGCATACGCGCTGTTCATGGGCTCGACGATCAACCCGCTGCAGAAAACCGACGACCAGTACAGCATCCTCGCCGCCATGCTGCACACCACCAAGGCGAAGGCCGCGACCACGCGATGGGCTCCGGTGGCGCATGCCGTGTTCAATCTGGGCCTGCTCACCTGGACGCTTGTCGCCGCCGCCGTGCTCGCGGCCCGACGGGACCGCCGCCGGCTGCTGCCGCTGTTCCTGCTGCCCGCCGGCATCGTCCTGTCGCTGCTGGCGGGAGCGCTCGGGATGCAGCTGCGCGTCATGTTCGGCGCGATCATGCTCATCCCCTTCCTGGGGGCGCTGGCGCTGTCCGCGCCAAAGCATGGAAGAGAAAAAGCCGAAATCCCGGGCAGTGCCTCCGACGGGCACGTGGCGGAAATGGGGACGCAATCGCCGGACACGCCGGACGCCGCAACCGGAGCGTCCGCGACCGCCCCTACAGCAGATCGTCCCGTCCCAGGGAGCGCAGGCGCTCCACAAGCCGCCTGACCTCCTGGCTGCGGGCCCTGGGAGCCACCATCAGGGCGTCGGGGGTGTCGACGACGACGAGGTCGTCCACGCCCAGCAGCGCCACCGTGCGTCCGGCGGCCGGAGCCACCACGTCGCCGGCGGAATCGAGCGCGACGACCTTGGCGCCGTCACCGAGCACCTTCACCGTGCCGCCATCAAGCCCGGGGACGAGGGCCGCCACCGAGTTGAAGTCGCCCACGTCGTCCCAGCCGAAG
>CALEGL010000215.1 GCA_937876495.1 uncultured Bifidobacterium sp. | reverse complement strand
GGGCGGGCACAGCGTCGGTGGCGTGGGGGGGGCGAAGGAGGGACGCGTTGGACTGCGCGGGCCCGTGGGGCTGGTCCGCGCCGGGGAAGCCGCCGGGCGGCAGGACAATCTGGCTGGGGCGGATCTCCTGGGCCAGACGCCGGGTGGATTGGGCCACGTCAGCGGGCGTGAGGTTGCGGATGACGAGGGTCGTCGGCTCGGCTCCGGCCCTTCTGAAGGCCGCGGCGGAGTCGTATTCGCAGTTGGTGCCGGGGAACACGGGGATGACGACGCGCGGGCGGGCCACGGGCGCGCCCGACCTCGTCGCATGCGCCGCGGCGTGGAACTCGACGGCGTCGACCCTCTCCCCGGGCGCCCGGTACGGGAACACGGAGGCGATGCCGTTCTGCCAGTCATCCTCGAGGGCGTCGAGGTCGAGGTCGTCGCCGGCGGCGTGCAGCACGTACTCCGCGGTGGTCGTGCCGATGACCCCGTGCTCCACCCGGTTGGACATCGCGGGCAGCTCGGCGCCGTCCGCCAGCTCGACAAGGAAGGATCCGTAGGCCGGGGTGAACAGGTCGTCCACGGCGATGGAGTCATCGAGGCGAAGGCCGATGCGGTTGCCCACGGTCATGAGGAACAGCGCTCCGGCCGTGGCCGAGTATCCGGGCGTCGAGACGGCGAGCGCCTCATGGGAGTCCGTGAGGGATTCGATGACATCCATGGCCTCGATCAGGCCCTGCGCGTCTGGGGTCAGGCCGTCGTCGAGCATCCTCGGGGCGATGCGCATGACGCGATGCCCCGCGCCCTTGAACTCCGGGGAGACCGCCCGGGACTTCGGGCCCACGGATACGGCGAAGGCGATGAGGGTGGGAGGCACGTCGAGGTCCTCGAAGGTGCCGCTCATGGAGTCCTTGCCTCCGATGGCGCCCACTCCGAGGTCCACCTGCGCGGACAGCGCGCCCAGCACGGCCGCTGCCGGACGGCCCCAGCGCTCGGGCACGTCCCGCAGCTTGCCGAAGTACTCCTGCAGGCTCAGATAGGCGTCCTTGCGGCGGAACCCCGTGGCGACGAGCTTCGACAGGGCCTCCACGACGGACAGATACGCGCCCGTGTACTGGTTGCGCTCCATGATGTAGGGGTTGAAGCCCCAGGCCATCGCCGAGGCGGTCGTCGTCTCGCCCTCGACGGGGAATTCGGCGACCATGGCCTGCGTCGGGGTGAGCTGGCGGCGACCGCCGAAGGGCATAAGCACCGTCCGGGCGCCGATGGTCGAATCGAAGCGCTCCGACAGCCCCTTGTTCGAAGCGACGTTGAGATCCGTGACGAGGGCGTGCATGCGCTCGCCGAGCGTGCCGGACATCCACGGCGTCGCATAGGAGCCGCCCCTCTCGACGTGCAGGGCCTGGCTTTTCGGCGCCCCGTTGGAGGACAGGAAGTCGCGGCTGAGGTCGACGATCGTCGCCCCGCGCCAGGTCATCCGCATGCGGCGCCGGTCGGTGACGACGGCGACGACCGTGGCCTCGAGGTTCTCCTCGCGGGCGTAGGAGAGGAACTCCTCGACGTCGTCGGCGGCGACGTCCACGGCCATGCGCTCCTGGGATTCGGAGATCGCCAGCTCGGTGCCGTCCAGACCCTCGTATTTGCGGGTGACGCGGTCGAGGTCGATGTCCAGGCCGTCCGCGAGCTCGCCGGTGGCCACGGAGACCCCGCCGGCGCCGAAGTCGTTGCAGCGCTTGATGAGACGGCAGGCGTCGCCGCGGCGGAACAGCCTCTGCAGCTTGCGTTCCACGGGGGCGTTGCCCTTCTGCACCTCGGCGCCGCATTCCTCGAGGCTGTCGACGTCCTGGGCCTTGGAGGCGCCGGTGGCGCCGCCGATGCCCTCGCGGCCCCTCCGGCCGCCGAGCAGGATGATGCCGTCCCCAGCGGTCGGCGTCTCGCCGCGCACATGCGCCGCCGGCTCGGCGCCGCCACCGGCCCCCACCTCCCTCGCCTGG
>CALEGL010000214.1 GCA_937876495.1 uncultured Bifidobacterium sp. | reverse complement strand
GCGAGGGTAGCGGCCATGCGCCGCGGCACGGCCGCGAGCACTCCGGTCCCGTCGTGCATCCTGCCTCCGTCGGCATCCACGGGTCGGGGCCGGGTCCGCACCGCGAGGAAGGGCGAAGAATCGAAGCCCACGGTGCCATCCCAGCAGCGCACGCAGACAGGGCGGCAGACGCCCGGGTGCATCCATCCGGCGCGGGGGGCACGGACCCGGTCGGGGAGGCACGGACCGCACGGAAGGCACAGGGGTCCTACCTGATGCGCCGACCGCATGACCAGACGGACCGCACGCTCCAGTCCGAGCGATCCACGAGCAGCATATCCGCCGCATAGCCCGGGGACACCAGGCCCAGAGGGGATCCCGTGACGGGATTCGGCCGGTCCAGCCCCAGCGCATGGGCCGGGTGGAGCGTCGCCGAGGCGACCGCCTGGACGGGTGACAGCCCCAGATCAAGCACCGCCCTGCACACCGCGGTCTCCAGCGTGAGCGTGGACCCCGCGATGGCGCCGTTGGACACGAGACGGGCATGCCCGCCGCTGACGGTCACGTCCAACGAACCGAGGCGGTACGCCCCGTCCGGACATCCCGTGGCCTCCATGGCATCCGTGACCAGGCAGATGCGGTCCGGGAACAGAGCGAACGCCAGCCGCACGCAGGGGTCCTGCACGTGGAACCCGTCGTTGATGAGCTCCACCGACACCCGCGGATCCTCCAGCGCCGCCGGGATGGGGCCGGGGGCGCGATGCCGGATGCCGTTCATGGCGTTGTAGATATGGGTGAGGATCCCCGCGCCCGCATTGAAGGCCCGACGGGTGGTCTCATAGTCCGCATCCGTATGCCCGACGGCGGGAATCACGCCGGCGTCGGCGAAGGCGCGTATCGCCCGAATCCCCTGCGGCAGCTCCGGGGCTATGGTGATCTGGCGGATGCATCCGTCGGCCGCATCCAGCAGACCCTGGACATAGCCGTCCTCCGGGTCGCGCAGACAGGCGGGGTCATGGGCGCCCTTGCGGGAGGGCGCGAGGAAGGGGCCCTCCAGATGCACGCCCAGGCAGTCGGGACGACCCGTCATGAGACGGCGGACGTTCGCGATGTTCCCCCGCATGACGTCCAGGGGATTGGTGATCAGGCTCAGGACCTGACGGGTCGTGCCATGCCACAGATGCCCGTCACGGGCGGTTTCGGCGCCACGCACCCCGTCGTCGAAGGAACAACCCCAGGAACCGTGGGCGTGGATGTCCACGTATCCGGGCACGAGAGCCATCCCCCGCGCGTCAGTGACGCTCCCCGCGTCCTGCGGATCGATGCCCGCCGCACGGCAGGCGGAGGCGAATTCGCCGTCCCGTGAACCCACGGCCGCGATCGCGCCATCGACCGCCACGGCCCAGGAATGAGCAAGCACCCCCCGGGCATCGATTCTCGTCGCGTTCCTGATGGCGAAGCGGCCCGGCTCCACGCCGAACGCACCGGACACGCGAGAGACCGCGGAATCGACATCATCGATGGACATGGCGTCCTCTCAGATTCCCTGCCAGGCGGGCTTGTGCGCGTACGCGTACCGGTAGTAGTCACGGTTGCGCAGACGCGAGGCCGCCGCCTCGTCCACGATCACCGTCGCATGCGGATGCAGCTGCAGCGCCGACGCCGGGCAGAACGACGACACGCCACCCTCCACGCTCTCCGCCACGGCCTCCGCCTTGCCCTCCCCGAACGCCAGAAGCACCAGATGCCGCGCCCGAAGGATCGTGCCGATGCCCTGCGTGATGCAGTGCGTGGGCACCCTGTCCACGTCCCCGTCGAAGAACCGCGCGTTGTCGATCCTCGTACGCTCCGCCAGCGTCTTGAGCCTCGTGCCCGACCCCAGGGACGAACCCGGCTCGTTGAACCCGATATGCCCGTCCGTGCCCACGCCCAGGATCTGCACGTCCACGCCGCCCGCGCGCCCGATCGCCTCGTCATAGCGGCGGCCCGCGTCCCGCACCCCCGCCGGGTCCCCGTCCGGAACGTGCACCAAGGCCGGATCCAGCCCCAGTGGCCTCACCACCGTGCGGTCGATGGTGCTGCGATACGACTGCGGATGGCCCGGATCCAGCCCCACGTACTCGTCCAGCGCGAAGCCCCGCACCCGCGACACGTCCAGACCCCGCTCCCGCACCAGGGCCGCCAGAGCCCGGTACGCCGCCAAAGGACTCGACCCCGTCGCCAGACCCAGCACGCAGTCCGGACGACGCGCGATCAGATCCCCCACGCACCGCGCGTAGATCCCCCCCGCCTCGTCCTCGTCCCTCACGATGATGACCTCAGTCACAACCAGCCTCCATTCCCGCGAGATCCCCATCCGGGACCCCGACCGTATTCTCTTCCTGACGTGACGCCCCGACGCCATACGCCGAAACCGACACGTTCCCATCCGGGCCTTCCACGTTCCCCTCAGAATCGCGAAGAGCCACGGACGCCGACAAGGCGGCGCCGACCGCCCCCCAGGGCATCTGCGAATCCGCCAAAGCCACCCGCTCGTCCAGCTTCAGAGAGTCCAGGAAGGCGCTTGATGACGACCGCGCCCTGAGACGATCGCGCACCGCCGACAGAAGCGGAGCCCCGGCCGCGGCCATCCCCCCGGAGATGACGATGACATCGGGATCCACCGTCATGGCGAGAAGCAGAACCGATGTCGTCAGACCCCCAAGGACGACGTCCAGCACCTCGCGCGCCCGTGGATTCCCCGATTCCGCCTCCCCGAGCAGCGAGGACATGGGGGTCCTTCCGCCTTCGGGCCACATACGGGAGACGGCTGATCCCGAAGCCACCGTCTCGAGGCACCCCTTCTGGCCACAGGCGCACGGGAGGCGATGCGGGTCGACCGGGACGTGTCCGACCTCTCCCACCGTTCCGTGTGCTCCATGGTCGATCCGCCCGCTGCGGATGACCCCCGCCGCAAGTCCCGTCCCGGCATTGAGAACGGCGACCGTGCGCAGATTCGGATAGGCAAGGGCCGCCTCGCCCAGCGCGGCCGCGTTCACGTCGTTCTCGACATGGACGGGTAGCCCCAGACGTCGCCCCAGCTCCGCGGACAAATCCAGACGACGCACGCCAAGGTTGACGGCGTCATGGACGATCCCCTTCCGGTAGTCGATGCGCCCGGGGACCCCGACACCGACGGCGACCGGTCGCAATGGGCCTCCTGCGGTGAGGGTGCCGACGACCGAGCATATGTCATCGATGACCGCCTGGTTCCCGTGTCTCGTGGGAATCCGCGCCGAACCGAGAACCCCGCCATTGCGCATGAGTACCGCCGCGATCTTGGTCCCTCCGACGTCCACGCCCACCAGGGCGGAGTTCTTCGGATCGACTCCCGGCATCCCCGATATGTCCATCATCGACTCCCTCCGCATCCGTCCCCCGCCGACTCCGACGACAGTGCACGCCGATGCAGGATGTCCGCGCATGCCCACACCACCCGCGATATGCGGCCCAACTCGGATTCGCGGCTGACCTGTCGCCACTGGGCGATGTAGACCTCCCACCATTCCTCAAGCCGCCGGGCAAGGGCCTCGCAACCCTCCGACCCTTCCGCGGCGAGATGGACGCCCACGTCGTTGAGCAGACGCTGCCCCTCCATGGCCACCGTCAGCGCGGAACGGTCAGTGGACGACCCTCCCGGGGGGAGCAGCGACGACAGCCGCGCCTGCATCTCGGCGAGACGCCGGTTGCAAGCGGCCGCCGTGGCCAGACGGGATGACAGCAACGCCATATAGGCGCGTCTGGCGCCTTCCACGGATGTCACCGCGGCCTTCCCGGAATCCCGGATCGCCACGGCGAGGACGTCCTTGTTCAGCGACCCGCCGTCGTCGAGTTCGAGATACCGCACCAGGTCGTCCCATCCGAAGGCGGTCTGCCGGGAGGCCTCCGCAAGGAGGCCCATCACCCGACCGCTCACATCCCCGTAATGCAGGGAGGAGATGCCGGCGTCGACGACCGAGCGTCGCGGAGCCTCCCTCAGCCATCCCCCGCAGGCGCCATAGATCATGCCCGCCACGCTCATGCGTGGGTCGTTGACGTGTCCGTAATCGCCCCAGTCGGTGACGAGCCATCCCTCCGCGCCGTATTCGAGGCCGTGTCTGGCCAGCCGCATGATGTTGCTCCATGCGTCATCGGCTCGCGGAAGCAGGGCGTTCCATCCCTGGACCGCAGGGCACACGTACTGCCGTGCGCCCGCCTCCGCGACGAGTCTGACCTTGGTGGCGTCGACGTCCGGGGAGTACAGCCAGTTGAGAAGGATGACGTCATGGGGGAGCATGTCGAGGATCTGGGGCATCTCCACCGCGATGTCGCCCCACAGCATGGGCTCGCCGCCATGGTCCGCGACGTATGAGCACAGACGCGCCACGTAGTCGGCGTACATCCGCGGAGTCCCGATCTTGTCGGCGAGGCCTCCGGACGCCCCCTTCCCGAGGTCGAAGGTCTCGTCCGCGCCGATGTTGAACCGTCGCGAGCGCACCAGCGGACGGAAGGCATCGATCAGCCCCGTCGAATAGGCGAAGGTCCGCGGATCGGCGATGTTGAGGGTGTGATGCTCCTGGCGTTCGATGAAGCTGAAGGGCCTGTCCGCATCCTCCGGCAGCTCTCCAAGGCCACGCAGGCCGATGGTTCGCATGCTCATGTACTGGTGGCCGAAGGTCGATATGGAGGGTACGAGTTCGATGCCACGCCTCTGGCAGTAGTCGTCGAGTTCGGATACGTCCTCCGGCGCGAGGGCGTCGGCGCCCCGATATGTCTCGCTCATCCCCGGGAAACGGAAGGAGTGCTCGACGTACAGCTGGAGTTGGTTGTACTTGTACAGCTCGAGCAGGTCGACCCAGCGCTTCAGCCACGCCATCGTGGTGACGCGTCCCCTGG
>CALEGL010000213.1 GCA_937876495.1 uncultured Bifidobacterium sp. | reverse complement strand
GAGCGGGACGCCCAGGACCAGCCACAGCGTCGAAGCCGAGAGCGACCTCGACGTGGGAGGGTGCAGGGAGGGTGCGCCGTGGGTTTCCTCGACGTCCTTGCAGGATCGGATCCGCTTCCGGGAGAGCGGTTCGGCGAGTGTGTCCATAACGCCCCTTCCCATCCATGGCATGAGGATGTTTCCTGCACTGGCATGATAGCCGCGAGCTCTGGGCGTTGAAACGGCCTGTCGGAACACGCAATAAATGATAACGATTCTCAACAGTGTATGATGGGACCATGAGCCGGGAACGGTTTCTGGAGAACGACGAGGCAAGCCCTGGCCCCGAACAGGAAGAGGGAGCATGAGCGATTCCGAAGACAGGCGAGGAACACCCGGAATGTGCGCAGACGGGGACCGGACGCTGCGGGCCGCGCTCGTTCGCCGGATCCGAAGAGGGATCCTTGCGGCGTCCGCGGCGCTCTCGCTGCTGGTTCTGCCGGCATGCGGATCGGCGGCGTCGACCGACGCCGCGGCCTCCGACGGGCTCGCCGTCGTGGCCAGCATCAACCAATGGGGGTCGATGGCCAGGGACCTGGGAGGCTCCCTTGTCTCGGTGACCAGCATCATGACCAACACGAACGTCGAGGCGCATGACTACGAGCCCACCACGCAGGACGTCGCGAGGTTCTCCTCGGCGAAGGTCGTCGTCGTCAACGGCGCGGACTACGACTCCTGGGCGTCCAAGGCCGCGTCCTCCACGTCGGCGGATCTTGTCGACGCCGCCACCGCGGGCGGGAAGTCGTCCGGGGACAACCCCCACGTGTGGTTCTCCTCGACGGTGCGGAGCAGGACAGCGGACGCCATCACCACGGCGTACAGGAAGGCGGACCCCGACCATGCGTCCCGGTATTCCGCTCTCAACGCCGCCTGGCACAAGCGCGAGGACGCGCTGGACAAGCTGATCGCATCCACGCGGTCAACGACGAAGGGCAAGGAGTACGCGGCCACCGAATCCGTCGCCTGGTATCTCGCCGACGACCTCGGCATGACGGACGCCACGCCCTCCGGCTACGCCCAGGCGGTGGCGAACGAGGGCGAACCGTCGGCCTCCGACATCACCTCCTTCCAGAAGGAGCTCGCCAAGGGGGCGATCCGGATGCTCATCGTCAACACGCAGGAGGCGGACAGCGTGACCGACACCATCACGACGTCGGCCAGGACCAACGACGTCCCCATCGTCAACCTCACCGAGCAGATGCCCAGCCGGTACGACGACCTCATCGACTGGATGACGGCCCTCGTCAGGCAGTTCGCGAAGGCCTGAGTGTCAGGGTCCCGGATCGGCGGGCCTATGGATCGCGGATCCGCCACGCGCGGATGGCGTGACCCATAGGCCGGCCGGCGGCATGGGGGGAGGAGAAGGATGATGGACATCAGCGTCAGACGCGTATACGACCCGCCCCAGGATTCGGACGGATGGCGTGTCCTCGTCGACAGGCTCTGGCCGAGGGGGACGTCCAAGGCGAAGGCCCGCGTGGACCTCTGGGACCGGGACGTGGCGCCATCGAAGGAGCTGCGTGGCTGGTTCGGGCATATCCCCGAGCGCTTCCCGGAGTTCCGCGAAAGGTACGTCGCCGAGCTGGACGCCAATCCTGCGGCGGCCTCCCTGCTGGAAGACCTGCGGTTGCGTGACCGCATCACCCTCGTCTTCGCGGCCAAGGACGTCGAGCACAACAACGCCGTCGTGCTGAGGGACTGGCTTCTCGCCCGTCTCGGCTGACGGAAGTCGGCACTGGGGGTTCCGACGTCGCCCTCCTGCCGGCCCCCTGGCACCAGGCCACTGCGGCACCGACGACGGCTCGGAGCGGCGTCTCGGGACGCCGAAGCCGGAACAACGGCCCTAGAATGGCGGATATGACCTTCAGCGAGTTCCCGGACGTCCCCGTCCGGCTGTCCCGGGAATCCCAGACATCCCAGACATCCCCCTCGTCGGCATCGCCGCAGGAGACGTGGCCGGCGCCGACCCCGACGCATCTTCTGGACGCCACGGTGACCGTTCCCGGAAGCAAATCCCTGTCGAACCGCTATCTGCTTCTCGCCGCACTCGGCCGCCGGCCCGTGACGCTGGACGGCCTGCTGAGGTCCCGTGACACGGATCTGATGATCATGGCTCTTCGTGAACTCGGCGTCGGCATCGAGGACCTCAATGAGCCAGGCACCTCGGTGCGCATCACCCCGCCGGCGACGGGACGCTTCCAGGGGAACCGGACGGTGCACTGCGGGTTGGCAGGCACGGTGATGCGCTTCCTGCCGGGTCTGTCCCTGTTCACCGACGGACCTCTGCGCTTCGATGGAGACGAGCAGGCCTACCGTCGGCCGATGCGGCCGGTGCTGGATGGGCTCGAGCAGCTTGGCGCCGGAATACGCTACGAAGGACGGCCGGGCTTCCTTCCCTTCGTTGTCACGCCACCGGCCGACGCGACACCGTCCACCATGCCGTCGCGGGACGGAGCCGCCACCGGCGGAGCCACCGACGGTCGCGCATCGGTGGCGGGGCCGGGCACCAGACCGGTCGTCTCCATCGACTCCTCGGCCTCCTCCCAGTTCGTCTCCGGGCTGCTGCTCGTCGCATCCCGTCTTCCGCATGGCCTCGAGCTGCGCCATACGGGGGCGAGCCTTCCGAGCCTACCGCATATCCGCATGACCATGGCGGACGTGGAGGCCGCCGGAGGAACCGTGCGCATGACGGCTGCGGCGACGTGGACCGTGGAGCATGCCGACCTGCAGCTGCCCGCCGACGTCGTCGTCGAGCCCGACCTGTCCAACGCCGCGCCCTTCCTCGGCGCCGCCCTCATCGTCGGAGGGACGGTCCGCGTCCCTCGCTGGCCCGCCTCCACCACCCAGCCGGGCGGGCTCCTGCCGGGGATCCTGGAACGCATGGGTGCCTCCGTGACACGGTCGGGCGGCGTGCTGGCCGTCCGTGCCGAGGGCCGTCGCATCCGGGGACTGGGACGCTTCGACATGTCCGCAGCTGGGGAGATTGCCCCCAGCATCGCGGCCCTGGCGGCTCTTGCCGACTCGCCCACCGAGCTCGTCGGCATCGGTCATCTGCGCGGGCATGAGACCAACCGCCTCGCCGCGCTCGTCACCGAGATCCGGCGCGTGGGGGCCGGAGCCGAGGAGCTCGAGGACGGCGTCGCCATCACGCCCGTGTCGTGGGGGCGGCTTCACCCCGCCGTCATGGAGACCTATGCCGACCATCGCATGGCCACCTTCGCCGCCATGCTCGGGCTGGCGATACCGGGGCTCGAGGTGAGGGACATCGCCACGACGCGCAAGACTATCCCCGACTTCCCCGGCATGTGGGCCGGGATGATCGGCTCCGCCCGCGGCTGACCGAGGACCTGCGCGGGCCGGGCAGTCCGTGGCGGAAGGGACGGGAACCGAAGGAACGGGGCGCCGGCGGAGCGGACGAGGGACGAATCGCGAAGCCTCCCCGATGTCTCGGCACCAAGAACGTCGGCACCAAGAACGTCGAAGACGCGGATGGGCCCGGAGAAAACGGCCCCTGACGGCTGGAAGGTTCTCAAGCGGATATGACAGGACCCGCCCCATAAGAGGCGGGTCCCGGGAATGAGCGGACTCAGGCTCGGTCCCTAATCGGTTCGACGCGTCATTCAGCGGGTGAACACGTTGCCGTAGGAGTCCTTGCCGGCCTTGGCGATCTCGGCGGACTTGCGGGCGATGGCCAGCTCCTCGTTGGTGGGGATGACGGCGATGATCACCGAGCTGTCGGGCGTCGAGATGACGCGAGGCTCCTTGGAGCGGGTCTCGTTCTTCTTCTCGTCGAGCTTCACGCCGAAGGGCGCGAGCTTCTCGCACACCAGGCGACGCACGATGTCGTCGTTCTCGCCGACGCCGGCGGTGAAGGTGATGACGTCCACCCCGCCCATCTGCGCGGTGTAGTTGCCGATGTAGCCGACGATGCGATGGATGTACACGTCCAGCGCGAGCTTGGCGTTCTCGTCGCCCTCGGCGATGAGGCGATGCACCTCGCGCATGTCGCCGAAGCCGGTCATGCCGGTCATGCCGGAGCGCTTGTTGAACAGGGTGTCCAGCTCGTCGACGCTCATATGGGCGTTGCGGATGAGATGGAACACGACGGCCGGGTCGATGTCGCCGGTGCGCCCGCCCATGACCAGGCCCTCGAGCGGGGTGAGGCCCATGGAGGTGTCGATCGGCCTGCCGGAGATCTGCGCGGACGCGGAGGCGCCGTTGCCGATGTGCAGGACGATCTGCTTGAGGCCTTCGGCGGGCTTGCCGACGACGCCGGGGACGACCGAGCCGATGTACTCGTGGGAGGTGCCGTGGGCGCCGTAGCGGCGGATGTGGTAGCGGTCGGCGATCTCCTTGTTCAGCGCGTAGGTGCTGGCTTCCTTGGGCAGCTGGAAGAAGAAGGAGGAGTCGAAGACGAACACCTGGGGGACGTCCGGGAGAAGGGAGCGCATGACCTCGGCACCGGTGGCCTCCGGGCCGTTGTGCAGCGGGGCGAGCACGGCGAGGTCCTTGACCTTGCCAATCGTCTTGTCGTTGACGAGAGCCGGCTTCGGGAAGACGTATCCGCCCTGGACGACGCGATGGCCGACGGCGACGATGCCGGCGTCGGTGAGCTTGGGACCGTACTCGTCGAACAGACCGAGGACGCGCCTGAGACCCTGCTCGTGGTCGTGGATGGGCTCCCTGAGCTCATGCTTCTCGCCGCGATACTCGTGCTTGTAATGGCCATCGGTCGGCTCGCCGATCATCTCGACCAGACCGGACGCCAGACCTTCGCCGGTCTCGAGGTCGACCAGCTGGTACTTGATCGAACTGGAACCGGAATTGATGACAAGGACGGTTTTCGCCATGACGGGCTTCCTCCATTGTGTTGTGTGACCTCCGTGCGATCAGGCACGGCTACCGCGCACGAGGATACCCGCGGGGGAGGATACGGGTCCGGACGTCCGGACCCGTGCACCGGTCAGTGCTGAGCTGTGACGGCCGTCAGCGCGATGGTGTTGATGATGTCCTTGACGCTGGCTCCGCGGGACAGGTCGTTCACGGGTCTGTTGAGGCCCTGCAGCACGGGGCCGATGGCGAGGGCCCCGGAGGATCGCTGCACGGCCTTGTAGACGATGTTTCCCGCGGACAGGCTGGGGAAGACGAACACCGTGACGTGCCCGGCGACGTCGTTGCCCTTCGCCTTGGTGGCGGCCACGGTGGGGGACCATGCGGCGTCGAACTGGATGGGTCCCACGACGGGCAGGTCGGGGCGCCGCAGAGTGACGATGCGGGTCGCCTCGGTGACGAGGTCGACGTCGGGGCCGCTTCCGGAGCCGAGCGTCGAATAGGAGAGCATTCCGATGCGCGGCTCGATGCCGAAGGCGCGGGCCGTCTGCGCGGACTGGATGGCGATGTCCGCCAGCTGCCCGGCGTCCGGATTGGTCATGATGGCGCAGTCGGCGAACAGCACCGGATGGTCCGGAAGGCACATGATGAAGGCGCCGGAGACGATGGAGGCGTCCGAACGCGTGCGGATGATCTGCAACGCCGGTCGCACGGTGTCCGCCGTGGATGTCACCGACCCGGAGACGAGGCCGTCGGCCCGTCCCATCTCCACCAGCATGGTACCGAAGTAGCTCGGCTGGCGGAGAAGCGCCCGCCCCTGCTCCGGCGTCATGCCCTTGCGCGCCCGCAGCTTGCACAGGCGGTCCGTCATGGCGGGCAGCAGCGTTCGATCGTCCATGCCCACGATCTCTGCCGTCCCGAGGTGCGTGAGCCCCAGGGCGTGCGCATGGCGCATGATGTCGTTGCGGTCGCCGAGAAGGGTGATGTCGACGATGTCATGGGCGAGCAGATAGTCGGCCGCCCGCAGGATCCTCTCCTCGCCGCCCTCCGGCAGCACGATGCGACGCCGATTCAGGGAGGCGCGATGGATGAGGTCCTGCTGGAAGGCTACGGGGGTCATCACCCTGCTTACGGGGGAGGAGAGCAGCCGCATGACCGCATCCGAAGGGACATGCCCCTTGATGAGACGGATGGCCGCCGCCTCGGAGGCCGCATCGCCGAGCTCGACGGAGACGGGGGGAACGACCGAGACGGACAGACCGACGTCGGCCAGTGACGCTCTGGTCTCCGTCTCCCTGTCCTCCGCGCATCCCGTCACGACGATGGCGGCAACAGACGCCCCCTCCTGGGACGCGGTAGCCAGACAGGAGTCGACGCTGGACCTGAGCTGCTCGGACGAACGGTGACGCGTGCATATGACCAGCACGACATGTGCTCCGAGATCGGCGGCCACCGCGCAGTCAAGACGGAAGGCGTCCGGAAGGAACTCGACGGGACCGTCGGTGCCCACGGCGACGACGGCGTCCGGCTCCGCCGATCGCACCAGGCGGTGGATGGCAGACATGATGTCGGATCTTGCGGCCGGAACGTCATCCCGTAGGCTTCCCACGTCGACGCCATGCGCCACTGCGGTTTCGGGGGAGCGGGGACACGCCAGAGCGCCAAGAGACCTGCCGAGGACGTCGTCGGCCTTGGTGACCGGCCGCAGCACGACGACCTTCCTGTGCGATTCGGCGAGCATGTCGACGATTCCCAGAGCCACGGCGTTCCTGCCATGATGACCCTCCGGACTGGCGATGTATATGGTCTGGGTCACGTTCCGCTCCTTAGTCGCCCGAGCGTTCCCTCCCGGCGGCGTGTGCTTGGATTATCCACATTGTATGCCCGCGGCCGTCGGCGGCGTCCGGTTGACGGGGTGACGCGGGCATACAATGTGGATAATCCAAGCACACGCC
>CALEGL010000212.1 GCA_937876495.1 uncultured Bifidobacterium sp. | reverse complement strand
CCCGTAGAGGCGCACGGCGGGGATGGGGGGGCGGGAGGGGGGCGCGCGGTGGGGCGCGATGGGCGCGCCGCGGACAGAGGGACGGGGGCGGAGACGGGGGGGGCCGCGGCGACGGCAGGACCGGGAGCGGGAGGGTCCCGGCAGTCACGGGCGATCGAGGCCATGGCGAGCGCGCACAGGCTGTGGGGCTCCTCCTCGGTGAGGGTCCGTCCGCGCGGGATGCCAGGCCATTTCTCGAGGCATCCGCGACAGCAGGTGGCCGTGGGATGCTGCGCAGTGAACACGGGATGCCCTCGCCACGGGGTCTGCCGGCCATCGTGGGGAGGGTCGGTGGGCGCCACGCGCCGCGACAGCAGGTCCCGCGCATGTGCGGCGATGACGTCGCGCCCCTTGAGCCTGGCGTAGCGACGGTCCTTCTCGGACAGCTCGAATCCGGAGCGGAACCGGGATCGGGACAGACGTGTGAAGGTGCACGCGATCCAGACGTGGACGTTCCGGGTGTCGATGTCCTGGGAGTCGACGTCCTCGGCGTCGGTCTCCTCCGGGTCCTGTATGTCGTGCCGCGAACCCGCCGGTTCCCGTCCCCGAGATGCCTGGGACATGCCGGGCGTCCGCGTCATCGAGGGTCGCGGTCCAGACGGTGAAGTGGCGGCAGGCCTTCGGCGTAGCGGCGGACGTTGTCGAGCGCGACGGCGATGACGGCCTCGCCCGTCCCCGCCAGATGGTTTCCTCCGGCCACATGCGGAGTGATGAGGCAGCGCCGTTCCCGCCACAACGGGTGGTCGCGAGGCAGAGGCTCGGGTTCGGTGACGTCGAGCCCCGCTCCCGCCAGACGATCCTCGTGGAGCGCCACGGCAAGGGCCATGCAGTCCACGGCGTCACCGCGTCCGCCGTTGATGACGTAGGCCTCGGGCTTCAGCAGGGCGAGTCTGCGCGCATCCAGAAGATGCCTCGTGCCGGGGGCCGACGGCACGGCGAGGAGGACGACGTCGGCCCGAGGAAGCAAGGCGTCGAGATGGTCGAATCCCACCGTCTCGTCGACGCCGTCGGCGGGACGGGACGGATCGCGGCGGACCCCCGTCGTGGCCATGCCCGCCCCCTTGGCAAGGACGGCGGCATGCGAGCCGATGTCCCCGGTGCCGATGATGAGGGCCCGGCGCCCGACGGGACTCGACACAGGCCCCTCATCCCTCCACAGGGCGTCGGACTGGTTGCGCACGTAGTCGGGGATGCGCTTCATCAGCGCCCACATCATGGCGATCATCGTCTCGGCCACCGGACGCCCGTACACCCCGGCCGCGTTGCTCACCATGACGTCGGGCGCCAGATCCGACGATGACAGGTATCGGTCCGCCCCCGCGCTGAAGGTCTGCAGCCATTCTAGGCGCACGTACTCGCCGAGCGTTGCGGGGTCGACGTTGCCGATGACGGCCGTCGCCCGCGAACGCAGGCCCCGGGGCACATCCACCGGCCAGACCATGTCCCCCCGATGCGATTCGTCGCCCACGAACTCCTGGCACACACCCGGAGCCGCCTCGAGGAAGCGCCGACGCTCGGCCTCGATGAGAGGAAGGCAGTTGACGATGAGCCGGCCATCCCCGGTCCTCTGCCCATCCGACGTGGACGTCCCTTCCGATTGCAGCGTCATGTCCTCTCCTTCGTCATCTTCCCGTCGTGTCCGCGCGTCCCGGCCATCCGTTCCCCGGTGGTCTTCTCCGAGGCCCTTCCCGACGCTTTCCGCGACGACGCCTTGCGCGGACCTCCGGGATCCGCCTTCCCGGCGGCCCCGACGGAGCCGTCGTCGGAGCGCTTCGCGGACGGTTCGGGGGCGGCGGGCTCCCGGCCCTGCGTGCCGGAGCTCTGCGTCACGGAGGAACGTGGTCCGATGGGAACCCTCGGAGGGGTGACCGACGTGTCCGACGACTCCGGGCGTCGCGGAGCGGAACGGAGTATGGACCGGACGTGGTCGAGCCTCGGGCCCAGCTCCCTTTCGTACCCCCGGTCGTTGGGATGGTAGTATTCGCGGCCCACGAGGTCGTCGGGCATGTACTGCTGCGCGGCGACCGCCCCGGGGGCGTCATGCGCATACACGTATCCCTGATGGTTGCCCCAGCTCTTCATCAGCGAGGTGGGGGCGTTGCGCAGATGCCGGGGGACGGGCCCGACATGTCCGGCGTCCACGTCGGCGAGCGCGGCGTCGATGGCCAGATAGCTGGCGTTCGACTTCGGCGCGGTGGCCACGGCGAGAACGGCCTCGGACAGGATGATGCGGGCCTCGGGCATGCCGATGAGGGCCACCGCCTGGGCGGCGGCCACGGTGACCTGGAGGATCTGCGGGGCGGCCATGCCCACCTCCTCGGCAGAGGCGATCATGATCCGGCGTGCGATGAAGCGCGGGTCCTCCCCCGCGCGAAGCATGCGCGCCAGATAGTGCAGAGCCGCATCGGGGTCCGATCCGCGCATGGACTTGATGAAGGCCGAGGCCACGTCGTAGTGGTCGTCGCCGTCGCGGTCGTAGCGGACGGTGGCCACATCCATGACGCGCGAGACGACGTCCGGCGTGACCAGGGGCCTGCCGGACCCTGCGCCGTCAACGCCATCGGCACCGTCCCCTCCGGCGTCCTCGGTGACGGCCCCCGCGGCGGCCTCGAGGATGGTCAGCGCCTTGCGTCCGTCTCCCCCGGACATGCGCACGATCTGGTCGACGGCCTCGTCCTCGACGTCCACGCGGCCCTCCAGACCCCGCGGGTCGGCGACGGCCCTCATCACCAGGATCCGCAGGTCGGCGTCGGACAACGGGTCGAGCCGGACGACGACGGAACGGCTGAGCAGCGCCGAGATGACGGAGAAGCTGGGATTCTCGGTGGTGGCTCCAATGAAGGTGACGTCCCGGTTCTCGACGCTGGGCAGCAGCGCGTCCTGCTGCGACTTGGAGAAGCGGTGCACCTCGTCGATGAACAGCACGGTCTCCCGCCCGGAGGTGACCAGACGCTCGTGGGCGCGTTTGAGCACGGCCCGCACATCCTTGACGCCCGAGGTGACGGCGGAGAGCTCCTCGAACTCGCGGCCGGACCGGCGCGCGACGATATGCGCCAAGGTGGTCTTGCCCACTCCGGGAGGGCCAAAGAGCAGCACGGAGCTGGGCGCGGTGAGCGACCCCGCCGACGCCGGGTCGGCGAGCCGGCGCAGCGGGGACCCCTCCGCCAGGGCGCCCGCCTGCCCGACGACCTCGTCCAGGGACGTGGGCCTCATCCGCACGGCGAGGGGCCGGGTCACGCCGTCGGGGACGTCGCTGGCGGCGAAGAGATCTTCCGTCATGCCGACCACTCTAGTCGGGGATGTCGAACATCTGTTCGACGTCGGTGCCGACGGCGTAGTCGTCGAACACGACACGACCGCCTTCCTGCGTGGCGTCGAGATCCACGGAACCGGCGATCGCCCAGTCACGGTCGCCGTCGGAGTCGTCGATCACCTGGCGCACCAGCCAGCGGTGCCGGGGGCGTTCGGGTCTCTCGTCGAGGATGAACAGCTCGCCGGAACGCGCCTTCGCATCGGTGTTGACGTACTCATGCTCGTCGTAGTAGCGGTCGAGGGTCCTCTCCCAGACGCGCGGGCCGTACCCCCAGTCGCCGTCGAGCTCCCCCAGCTCGTCGGCCCGGTCGAGGTCCATGAGGCGCACGCGCCGGAACAGGGCGTTGCGCACGAGCACCCTCAGACCTCGACGGTCATGCACGACCTCGTCGGCCGCCACCGGGGCCCGCACCGAGGCGCCGTCGGCCGAGGACGCCCCGGACTCCCATTCGTCGACGAGGCTGGAGTCCACGGAACGCACGACCACGCGCAGCCAGGAGACGATGTCACGCAGCCGCTCGTCATACTTCTCCTCGGGCACGGTACGCGACAGCGCGCGGTAGGCGTCCGACAGGTACCGCAGCAGGGTGCCCTCCGAGCGGGCGATGCCGTAGCGGGAGACGTAGCCGTTGAAGTCGGAGGCCGTCTCGACCATGTCCCGCAGCACCGACTTGGGATGCAGCTCGAAGTCGTCGGCCCAGGGCACGTCATGCCGGTAGCGTTCGAAGGCGGCGTCGAGGACGTCGGCGAGGGGCTTCGGCCAGCTGATCTCCTGCAGCCTGTCCATCCGCTCGTCGTAGTCGAGGCCCTCCTGCTTCATGGCGGCGAGCGCCGCGTCCTTCGCCTGCCGCTCCTGGGCGCGAAGCACGGGACGGGGGTCCTCGAGGGTGGCCTCCACCATGGAGACGACGTCCAGGGCGTAGTCGGGGGATTCGGGGTCAAGCAGCTCGAGGGCCGCCACGAGGAAGGGCGACAGGGGCTGGTCGAGGGCGAAGTCGTCGGGAAGGTCGACGGACAGCGCGTACTCGGCCGCGCCGTCGTCGAGACGCCTCTCCTCGATGAAGCCGGAGTCGAGCAGCGTGCCGAAGATCTCGTCCGCGCGCTCATGCAGACGCGCCCGCCGGGACGGATCGGGGCAGGCCTCGTCGATGAGACGCGAGAGACGGACCCTGGCGTCGCCGCCCTGGGCGACCTCGTTGAGCACCATGGAATGGGTCACGGTCATATGCGGCACAAGCGTCTCGGGCGGCGCGGAGATGAGCCGGTCGAAGGTCTGCCTGCTCCAGGTGACGAAGCCCTCCGGCGGCTTCTTGCGGCGGATCCGGCGAAGCTTCTTCGGGTCGTCACCGGCTTTGGCGACCGCTCGGGCGTTCTCGATCTCGTATTCGGGGGCCTCGGCGACGACGAGTCCCTCGGTGTCGAACCCCATGCGGCCGGCGCGGCCGGCTATCTGATGGAACTCGCGGGAACGCAGTCGCCGCATGCGCGAGCCGTCGTACTTCGTCAGCGCGGTGAGCACCACGGTATGGATGGGCACGTTGATGCCGACGCCGAGGGTGTCAGTGCCGCAGATGACGGGAAGCAGACCGCGCTGGGCGAGCTGTTCGACCAGGCGCCGGTAGCGCGGCAGCATGCCGGCGTGATGGACTCCCACGCCGGTGCGCAGCAGCCGGGCCAGGATGCGTCCGAAGGCCGTGGTGAAGCGCACCCCCTTCATGGCCTCGGCGATGGCGTCGCGCTGGGAGCGGTCCGACACGCCGGTCGCGCTCAGCGCCTGTGCGGTCTCCAGCGCGGCGTCCTGCGAGAAGTGGACGACGTACACGGGCGTCTGCCCGCGGCCGACGAGCAGCTCGGCGGTGGCGGCCAGCGGCCGGTCCGTGTACTCGTACGTCAGCGGCACGGGCCGAGGGGCGTCGTCGATGACGTCGCAGTCGGCTCCCGTCCGGTCCTCGAGCCCTTCGGCGATGGCGGTGACGTCCCCGAGAGTTGCGCTCATGAGAAGGAACTGGGCGCGAGGAAGCGTGAGCAGCGGAACCTGCCACGCCCATCCGCGATCCGGGTCGCCGTAGTAATGGAACTCGTCCATGGCCACGCAGCCGACGTCGGCGTCCTCGCCCTCGCGCAGGGCCTGGTTGGCGAGGATCTCCGCCGTGCAGCAGATGATGGGGGCGTCGGCGTTGATATGCGTGTCGCCGGTGATCATGCCCACGTCGTCGCGTCCGAAGACCTTGACGAGGTCGAAGAACTTCTCGGAGACCAGAGCCTTGATGGGGGCGGTGTAGTACGAGCGGCGCCCCGTGCACAGCGCGGCGAAATGCATGCCCAGGGCCACCAGGGACTTGCCCGATCCCGTCGGCGTGCCGAGGATGACGTGGTCCCCGGCGAGCAGGTCGAGCACGGCCTCCTCCTGGTGCGGCCAGGGGTCGATGCCCCGCACGTCGCGCACCCAGGAGAAGAAGCGGTCGTAGATGGCATCGGGGTCGAGCCGTCTCGGGCCGTCCCCCCGACGGGGGACGTAGTCGCCGAGTCCCGGGCTCGTCTCGGAGCGCTCCCCGGAGACGGAGAGGAAGCCGTCGGACGCACCCCGGGTGGATGCGGCGCCACCGGTGCCGTCTGCAGCATCCGCCGGAGAGGCATCCGCCCCGCACCCGCCGGTCATGAGGCCGCCAGACGCCGACGCGCCTCGTCGGGGTCGCAGTTCAGGCCGGGCCAGGTGAGGTTCATGGTGGTGAAGGTCGTGCGCAGCAGCTCGGAGACCACGGCCCTCGAATACCAGCGGTTGTCGGCCGGCACGACGAACCAGGGGGCGAAGGATGTGCTCGTGCGCTCGAAGACCTCCTGCCAGGCGGCCATGTAGTCGTCCCAGCGGTCGCGGGCGTCGAGGTCGCTGACGTCGAACTTCCACAGCTTCGTCGGGTCGTCGAGACGGTCGAGGAAGCGCCGGCGCTGGTTCTCGCGGCTGATGGTGAGGAAGATCTTGATGATGGAGCAGCCATCGGCGGCCAGCGAGCGCTCGAACTCGTTGACCACGTCGTAGCGGGCCCGCCACGTCTTCTCCGGCACGGTGCCATAGACGTGGGGCATGACGATGTCCTCGTAGTGCGAGCGGTCGAACACCGCCACCCAGCCGGGTCGGGGAAGCTCGCGGCGCACGCGCCACAGGAAGTCGTGCGCGAGCTCCTCCTTCGTGGGCGCTCCGAAGCCGTGGTAGTGGATGCCCATGGGGTCGCCCTGCCGGAAGACGTGCCGGACGATGCCGCCCTTGCCGGAGGCGTCCATCCCCTGCAGGACGATGAGCAGCCTGCGCTGGGACCCATGGACGCCGTTGGCGTAGAGCAGCCCCATGAAGCGGGCGATCTCGCCGGAGCTCACGTCGATGAAGCGCTCGGCCTCGCCACGGCCCCCGTCGAAGCCCGGCGTGGACGCCGGGTCGACGTCGACGAGTCTGTCGCCGTGATGGTACATAAGCCTCTGGGCGGGGGGAAGCTGCCAGACGGCGCTGAGCAGCTCCGAGGCCTTGGCGGCGAGGGCGAGGCGCTCGGCCACCGACCGGGCGCCCTTCACGGCGCCGATGGCCTGCTCGGCCGCCGACAGGGCGCGGGTGATGCGCCGCCTGTCGGCGCCGCCTCCCTTTCCCGATCCGACGACGCCGGTCATGGCCGGTCAGCCCTCGTCGTCGGGATCGAAGTCGACGCCCGTCTCGGCACGCTGCTCGGGCGTGATCGGAGCGGGAGCGCCGGTGAGCGGATCGCGACCGCCGCCCGCCTTCGGGAAGGCGATGACGTCGCGGATGGTGTCGGCCCCAGCGAGGATGGACACCGTGCGGTCCCATCCCAGGGCGATGCCGGCATGCGGCGGGGCGCCGTACTTGAAGGCCTCGAGCAGGAACCCGAACTTCTCCTGGGCCTCCTCGGGTCCGATGCCCAGCACCTTGAGGACGCGGTCCTGGATGTCGTCGCGATGGATGCGGACGGAGCCGCCGCCCATCTCCTCGCCATTGCACACGATGTCGTAGGAGTCGCTCATGGCGTGCTCCGGGTCCTCGTCGAAGCGGTCGATCCAGTCGGCCGACGGCATGGTGAAGGGATGGTGCATGGAGGTCCACGTCGAATGGCCGACCGCCACGTCGTCGTCATCCGGGTCGTCGGTGCGCTTGAACAGCGGGAAGTCGACCACCCAGGTGAAGGCGAAGTCGTCGGGGTGCAGCAGCCCCGCGCGGCGGGCGAGCTCGACGCGCACGGCGCCCAGCAGCAGCTGCGAGGACTCGCGCGGACCGGCGGCGAAGAACACCGCGTCCCCGTCCTCGGCGCCCACGGCCTCCTTCAGGCCGTCACGCTCCTGCTCGGACAGGTTCTTGGCCACGGGTCCCTTGAGGGCGCCGTCATCGGAGAACACGACGTAGGCCAGACCCTTGGCCCCGCGCTGGCGCGCCCATTCCTGCCAGGCGTCGAACTGCCGTCTGGGCGTGGAGGCACCGCCCTTGAAGAGCACGGCGCCGACGTAGGGCGCCTGGAAGACGCGGAACGGGGTGTCATGGAAATAGTCGGTGAGCTCCACCAGGGGGTTGCCGAACCGCAGGTCGGGCTTGTCGGAGCCGTAGCGGTCCATGGCGTCCTTCCAGGAGATCCTCGGCAGCGGAAGCTTCAGCTCGTATCCGCGTGTGCTCCAGATCGCGGCGATGACCTTCTCGGCCATGGCCATGACGTCCTCCTGGTCGACGTAGCTCATCTCCATGTCGAGCTGCGTGAACTCGGGCTGGCGGTCGGCGCGGAAGTCCTCGTCGCGGTAGCAGCGCGCGAGCTGGTAGTAGCGTTCGACGCCACCGACCATGAGCAGCTGCTTGAGCAGCTGCGGCGACTGCGGCAGCGCATACCACGAGCCGGGCACCAGACGGGCCGGGACAAGGAAGTCGCGGGCCCCCTCGGGGGTGGATTTGATGAAGGTCGGGGTCTCCACCTCGGTGAAGTCCATGGCCTCCAAGGCGTGGCGCGCCGCGCGCGTCATATCCGACCGGAGCTTCAGGTTGCGCTGCATGGAGGGGCGACGCAGGTCGAGATAGCGGTACCGCAGGCGGACGTCCTCGCCGGGCAGACGGTTCTCCGACTCGTTCTCGAGGGCCGTGGACACCTGGAAGGGCAGCGCGGCGGAACGGGCGAGCACCATCAGGTCCTCGACGACGACCTCGACCTTCCCGGTGGCCAGATGCTCGTTCTCGTTGCCCTCGGGGCGCAGCCGCACCTCGCCGGTGACCTGGATGACGTACTCGCTGCGCAGGGGGCGGGCGACCTCCTCGTCGTAGATGACGATCTGGACGAGTCCGCTGGAGTCCCTCAGATCGATGAAGGCGACGCCGCCGTGGTCGCGTCTGCGGTCCACCCATCCCGCGAGGGTCACCTTCCGACCGACGAGCTCCTCGGTCACCTCGGTGGCATGATGTGTTCTAAAAGCCGACCGGCCCATTCTTCCTCTATTCCTTGCCGTTCCCTGCCGATGTACGTCCCGCGTCCGTCTGGTCGTGCCCATCCCGCCCCCATGCGGGCGTCGGATGCGCGGACCGCCCCCGTCGGGGCCTCTATCCGTTCACGCCCCCGCTGCGGGGACGTCCCCCGCCACGACGGTCTGACGCGCCACCACGGTATCCGGCCGCCACGACGCGACGTCGGCCTGCCTCCGCGCCCCGCGGGTGGTGGCCCGCCCCTGCCGCGTCCTCACCTCTGGCGCCCCCCCCCCAC